>CALCJM010000075.1 GCA_937967505.1 uncultured Pirellulaceae bacterium
GGGCAGCAGCCGTGCAATACTTGGCATCCAGTGAACTGTCGCTAACCGAAATTGCCGGGTTACTGGGCTTTGATGACACCAGTGCGTTCTTTCGAGCGTTTCGGCGATGGACTAACACGACACCATCACAATATCGGAGCAGCCTGTAGTTGCAGAGCGGAGGGGCAAAAAGCCATTTGTCGCCAAGTCTCGTCTAACATGCGCGGGTACCCCAACAAAGAATCGATGTTCACTAATGATTTGTACCGATCAACCCGATAGCGGCTGGCGCGCGCAGCTGGGTCGCTGGATTGCTCAAACCAGCGTAGAGCGCCTACTCATTGTATTGATTCTGGTCAACGCGCTGATTCTCGGTTTAGAAACTTTCCCAGCGATGATGGATCGATATGGCGGCGTACTGAAAACGCTGGATACACTTATTCTGGTTGTGTTCGTTATCGAACTGACACTACGCATAGTGGCCCACGGTACACGTTTCTTTCGGGATCCCTGGAGCCTGTTCGATTTTGCTGTTGTTGCTATTGCGTTGGTGCCTGCCAGCGGACCGTTGGCTGTGTTAAGAACGCTGCGCGTCCTCAGGGTGCTGAGAATCCTGACGCTGATGCCTTCCATGAGGAGTGTGGTAGCGGGGCTGATCAGTGCGATACCCGGTCTCAGTTCGGTCATTATGTTGATGGGTCTCATTTTCTACGTTTCAGCCGTGCTGGCGACCGGATTATTTGGCGAACGCTTTCCCGAGTGGTTTGGCAACCTGGGAGAGACAGGCTACACGCTTTTTCAAGTCATGACGCTGGAAAGCTGGTCAATGGGCATCGCCCGGCCAGTAATAGAGGCCTACCCGTTTGCCTGGGTCTTTTTTGTCATTTTCATCCTGGTGACCACCTTCACCATGCTCAATTTGTTCATCGCCGTGATTGTCAATGCCACACAAGCCGAGCATGACCAGGATAACGCCCAACGCATCGAAGACCAGCACGCCCAGACCCGCGCTCAAATCCAGGCGCTGGCTGACGAAATCGCCTCCCTGAAAGAGTCGCTCAACAGAAGACACCCATAAATTGACGGTGGACGCTCATCAGAAGACACCCATCAATCAGCGGCCGAAAAAAAGCGATTAAGTCATAAATATGCATTTCATGATAATTTTTAACTATCTAATAAATAAAGAAAAAATACCTTCGTTTCTATAACTGAACGAAAATGTCAGTTTATTAGATGAATCGAGCCATTGAGTCGCTGTCGGTGTAGGCCGACAATAATGGCAGCTTTGGTTTATGGGTGTCTTCTGATGGGTGTTTACAATCCGCCGTTGCGGGACATGCGCTTTGCGTTGCGCGAGGTGTTGGAATTCGATAAGCATTACGCTGCGCTGGCAGGGGCTGAGGAGGCGACGCCGGATACGGTGGATGCGATTCTTGAGGAGGGGGCGAAGTTTGCGCGTGATGTGCTGAGCCCGTTGAATGCGGTGGGTGATGAACAGGGGTGCTCCTGGGATGATGGGGTGGTGACCACGCCTGCTGGTTTCAAGGAGGCCTATCAGCAGTATGTTGAAGGTGGCTGGCCGTCGATGACGCAGGCTGATGAGCACGGTGGGCAGGGCTTACCTGAGTCGCTGGGGACGATTCTGTCAGAAATGAACGGTACGGCTAACTGGTCCTGGGCCATGTATCCGGGGCTCAGCCACGGTGCTATGAATACGCTTGCGGCACACGGTACCCAGCAGCAGCAACAGGACTACCTGACAAAACTGGTGTCCGGTGAATGGACGGGCACCATGTGTTTGACCGAGTCACATTGCGGCACTGATTTAGGTTTGCTCAAGACACGCGCCGAGCCGCAAGACGACGGTAGCTATGCCATCACAGGCCAGAAAATTTTTATCTCGGCAGGTGAGCACGATATGGCAGAGAATATCGTGCACATCGTGCTGGCAAGACTACCCGATGCGCCTCAGGGGACCCGCGGTATCTCGTTGTTTATTGTTCCCAAGTACTCACTGGATGCGCAAGGCGACAAGGGAGCGCGGAATCAGGTGAACTGTGGCTCTATCGAGCACAAGATGGGCATTCACGGTAATGCCACGTGTGTGCTCAATTTCGACGGCGCACAAGGTTATCTGATAGGGCCACCCAATCGTGGTTTGAACTGTATGTTCACGTTTATGAACACCGCCCGCATTGGCACTGCCATACAGGGTTTGGCACATGCAGAGTTGGCCTTTCAGGGCTCACTTGCCTACGCTCGTGATCGTTTGCAGATGCGCTCACTATCAGGGCCAGCAGCCCCCGATAAACCAGCCGATCCGATCATTGTTCATCCCGATGTTCGGCGCATGTTACTAACGCAGAAAGCCTTTGCCGAAGGTGGTCGGATGTTTCTCTATCGCTGCGCGCAACTGGTCGATATCGCTCACCAAGGCGCCAGCGATGAGATAAGAGCGTTGGCTGAACAGGAACTGTCTCTGTTAACACCGATAGCCAAGGCGTTTTTAACGGAAACCGGGTATGAAGCAGCGAACCTGGGTCTGCAGTGTTTGGGCGGACACGGTTATATCAAGGAATGGGGCATGGAGCAAAATGTGAGAGATGCGCGTATTGCGATGATTTACGAGGGCACTACTGGTGTACAGGCCATTGATCTGCTGGGTCGTAAGGTGCTCAGTTCACAAGGGGCTTTGCTCAGGGCCTATACCCAACAGATAGATGAATTCTGCAAGGCCCATGCAGATAAGCCTCGATTGAGCCGATACCTTCGGCCGCTGAGCAAGCTCAACACTCAATGGCCCGAACTGACTCGGCGTATCGGTATGGCTGCATTGCAGGATAAGGAGGAGGCTGGCGCAGCCTCGGTGGACTATCTGATGTATTCTGGGTATGTCGTGTTGGCCTATTTCTGGGCCCAAGCAGCCGTAGCTGCTGATCGACAGTTGGAGTTAGGCGAGGGTGATGCCACGTTTCTGCGTGCCAAACTATTCACGGCAAGATTTTATACAGAACGGTTGCTACCACGTACTAAAACCCTTGCGCAAACCATGCTCTCAGGTGCCGATAACCTGATGGATTTGGATGAAGCTCACTTTGCGCTGCCATGAAGCCAGACGCACTGAAGCCGAATACATTATTGGTGAATCGACACTATGACCCGCCGTTGTGGAATGTGTATTCATGGCAATGAGATGACAGCCTGATTCTGCCAACTGACAGTCGATGTCACGGCAACACCGCCCGACAAGGTATTGGCGTATTTGAACTTGTTAATTCGACTGGGTTCCGCCTCTTGGTGTTCTGGCTGATTCACTCTACGACGAGACTTTTAGTAAGGAAGTGTTAACTCGCTAAGCTTCTTAGCGTATCGTAGTGTCATTCTGAACGTGTCAATCTCAGTGTGTCTAACTCAAAATGTTTATCTTGAAGTGTCAGATCAACGACCGCTCTGACTTGGTTAATTGCCCAATTTGCATCATTGGTATTTTTCAGCAATTTGCGCTGCCAGAAAATCAGTTCAGAGACTGGTGGCTTTCACGAATAGTCTGGCCAGGTGTTTAAAGTGAACACCACGTTTGGTCATTAATCCAGCTTCAGTAACCCGAAGGAATATTTGCTTATGCTTTTTTCAGGCTCGGTATTCAAATTAACGCGAGATAACAATGTTCTCGAGCTATGTTTTGATAACCAGGAAGGAAAGGTCAATGTCTTCAATCGCGAGGCATTAAGTGAATTTGGTGATGTGTTGACGATCATCGAAAAGGAATCTGATGTTGCTGGTTTGATTATGACCAGTGGAAAATCAGTGTTCGTCGCCGGTGCAGACATAACAGAATTTCTGGGCTATTTCGCCGCACCCGACAAGGTACTTCATGACATGCTTGATGATGTCAACGCGATGTTTAATCGCTTCGAAGACTTACCGTTTCCAACCGTTGCAGCTATCAACGGAGAGGCGCAGGGTGGCGGGTTTGAAATTTGTCTGGCCAGTGATTTTCGGGTTGCATCGCCCAATGCGCGCATGGGATTACCTGAAGTGAAGCTTGGCATCATGCCCGGCTGGGGCGGTTCTGTTCGGTTACCACGCCTGATTGGCGTGGACAACGCGGTGGAATGGATGTGTACAGGTGCATCAAAAAAAGCCGCTGCCGCATTGAAAGACGGTGCTATTGACGCCGTGGTGCACGACGGTAACGTACGCGATGCAGCGCTTGCCATTATTGAACAGGTGCGCGCCGGTAAAATGGATTCAACCCATCGACGAACGGTAAAAACCTCGCCGTTGGGGTTGTCTGATTTGGAACGCACAATGGCAATCGAGTCTGCCAAAGGTGTTGTTGGTGCCAAAGCCGGTCCGCATTATCCATCACCGATGACCATCATTAACACCATTGCCAAGCACGCAACGAAGTCGCGTAACGAAGCCCTACCGATTGAAAGCGCAAGCTTTGTCAAGCTTGCCAAAACTGATGTTGCAGAGAGCCTCGTGGGTATTTTTCTCAACGATCAGTCCTTAAAGCGCTTGGCCAGGCAGCAGAGCAGTGGGGCACTGCCGATCAAGCAATCGGCTGTGCTTGGTGCGGGCATCATGGGCGGTGGTGTGGCGTATCAATCGGCATCTAACGGTGTTCCCATTATCATGAAGGATATTCGTGAAGATGCATTAACCGCAGGGCTTGAAGAAGCTGGCAAGCTATTGAAAAAACAAATGAGCCGTGGAAAATTAAAGCCTGAAGGCATGGCTGATGTTTTAAACGCCATTCAGCCGGCATTAAGCTACGGTGAATTTGCTCATGTGGACCTGGTCGTTGAAGCGGTTGTAGAAAATCCAAAAATCAAGATGTCGGTGCTCAGTGAAGTTGAAGCACAGGTCAGTGATGACACCATTATTACCACTAACACCTCAACCATCTCGGTCAACCTGCTTGCAGGCGCACTTAAACGTCCAGAGAATTTTTGTGGTATGCATTTCTTTAACCCAGTGCATCGTATGCCATTGGTCGAGGTGATACGTGCCGATACGTCATCAGATCAAGCCATTGCGACAACCGTTGCTTACGCACAGAGCATGCGAAAAACCCCTATCGTGGTCAATGACTGCCCGGGGTTCTTGGTGAATCGAATTTTGTTTGCCTACTTTGGTGGCTTCAATAAATTGGTCGCAGACGGCGGCAATATTATTGCCATTGATAAGGCACTTGAGGGATTCGGATGGCCGATGGGACCTGCGTATTTGCTGGACGTTGTGGGTATGGATACGGGTAAGCATGCAGCCGGTGTGATGGCTGAGGGCTTCCCTGACAGAATGGCCAGCGACGCTAAAACCGTGATCGATGCGCTGTATGACGCTGATCGACTCGGACAGAAGAACGGTAAAGGTTTCTACAAGTATGAACCCGATCGTAAAGGTAAGCCGCAAAAGCTGCCCGACCCTGAAGCCGATGCTGTGGTAGCCAGTGTGCAAGCCGCCAAGCAAGACATAGACGCGCAGGACATGGTTGATCGTTTGATGATTCCAATGTGTATCGAGTCGGCCCGCTGTCTGGAAGATAACATTGTCAGTTCGGCAGCAGAGGTTGATATGGGCTTGGTATACGGTGTTGGTTTTCCACCCTTTAGAGGTGGTGCTTTACACCATGTGGATAAAACGGGGTTGGCCGCTTTTTGTGAACGTGCTGATCAGTTTGCCCACTTGGGTGCGCTGTACCACCCGACGCAAAAGATGCGAGACATGGCCGCCAGTGGCGATACATTCTACGATAAAAGTGTGGATGACGCAGGAGCAAGCGCATGAATTTCCAAGCACGTGATGTGGTTATTGTGGATGGCGTTCGCTCACCCATGGCAAGCTCGAAAAACGGTGGTTTCACCCATGTCAGGGCGGAGAACCTATCCGCAGCATTAATTGATGCATTGTTCAAACGTAACCCTGATGTGGATCGAGGCGACGTGGAAGATATCGTCTGGGGTTGCGTTAACCAGACGCTGGAGCAGGGATTCAATGTTGCGCGTAGTATTGGATTGCTCGCAGGCTTACCCAAGCAGGTTGCGGCACAAACCGTCAGTCGGCTGTGTGGCTCGTCAATGAGTGCACTGCATACCGCGGCGCACGGCATCATGACGGGTTACGGCGATGTGTTTGTCGTTGGCGGTGTCGAACACATGCAACACGTGCCCATGCTGCACGGGCTGGATATCAATCCCTCTGTCAGCCGTTATGCGGCCAAGGCCTCTATGATGATGGGTGTCACAGCTGAGATGCTGGGGCAGATGCATAACATCAGTCGGGAGGAGCAAGATCGTTTTGCGCTGCGTTCACATCAGCGAGCGCATGCCGCAACCGTTGAAGGTCGATTTGATAACGAAATAGTGCCAATTGAAGGGCACGATAGCAACGGCGCGCTGACCATGATCGAACACGATGAGGTTATTCGTGCTGATGCATCGCTGGATGCACTGGCATCACTACGGCCTGCTTTCATTCCCAAGACAGGCACAGTGACCGCTGGCAGTTCGTCAGCAATCTCTGATGGTGCTTCGGCTATGTTGGTTATGTCGGGTGAAAAAGCCATGAGTTTGGGATTGAGTCCCCTGGCACGTATTCGCAGCATGGGTGTGAGTGGTTGTGATCCTGCCATCATGGGATACGGCCCCGTACCGGCATCCAAAAAAGCGTTAAAACGTGCCGGTATGAGTATTGATGATATGGATTACGTTGAACTCAATGAAGCGTTTGCGGCGCAGTCCTTACCCGTCATTAAAGATCTGGGGCTGTACGAGGATATGGATAGCAAAGTCAATCTCAATGGCGGTGCCATTGCACTGGGTCACCCACTGGGTTGTTCAGGTACCCGTATCTCTACCACGTTGTTGAACGTCATGCAGCAGAATGACGGCGAACTGGGTTTGGCGACCATGTGTATTGGCATGGGCCAGGGCATAGCCACTGTCTTTGAACGATTGAAATAGGTTTACCCACACCTGGATTATTCATGAAAACGCCGAATTCTCACCGCCGGGTGGTCCCGTTGTCCCCTGCCGCCTTAGTGATTTTCGTTCAGGTTCGGCGCCCCTGTTGGGAAGTACAGTGAAGTATTCCGCTCCTTCGCGAAATACCTTTCAGGCGCCGGGTCTGTCGTAATAATACGACGTTTCATGAATAGTCCAGTCTAAATAAACTAACCGGTACTGCCATGTACGCTATCGGTTATTCAAGACAAACACTAAGGCAACCAACTGACATCCACCACTCGCCATTGTGGACCCCCTTTAGGCACATCGGCATGGTGTGTTAATCGGGTTAGCGATACGTTGCCAATGTCAAAGCTGACGCTGTTTCGCAACGGCAGATCCAGTGCAATTTGCAGGGCAGCGAGAACAGTACCGCGGTGTGCCACACACACCAAATCTTGTCCTTGATGCTGTTCGATCATCCGTGAAATAAATGCCTCAACGCGTTTTCGCAGCATTGAAAAACTTTCACCATTGGGTGCTTGCTGCTCTGGTGGCAATGGCCAGAATCCCAGGTAGGCATCTGTGCGCATGGCGAATAATTCTTCATGTGTCATACCGTTGAAGTCACCGAAATCCTGTTCTGCAATATCAGCATCTTGAGCCCATTGAGCTGCGGTTGCCCCGCCTGCTATGAGTGCATTCGCAGTTTGTTGTGTGCGTTTTAATGGGCTGGTGATCCACAACGCATCGCTTGGTAGCTTGGCTGCCACCCCGCTAAATAACTTGGTATCTGTGGTATCGCAATCCACATCCAAGCTGCCGTACATATGGTGACCGACCTGCGGTACGTGCGCGTGCCTGACCCACCAGAAGCGGGTCTCATGAGCGGGTTTGGGTAGCAGGGCGCGCAAGTTATTATTCATGTCGTGTGCGTAAGCTGTGGCTTGAGGTTCAAGTCGGGCATCGTCGCGCAAGGCGCTGGTGCCAATGCACGAATAGTCGGGGCAAAGAGATCGGCGTTCAACCGGCAGTTTGGTTAAACACGGCAATGAGTCGGCGGTGAACTCATTATTCCCACGTATGTTAGCCGTTTGTTGATCGACACGTGTAGCTTATGTGCGATCCACACCAGCCAACCGGCGACAGTGCGCCCAGGTAGGAATCCGTCGAATAACACAGCAATATGGATCCTGAAATATTCCGTGTCGTAGCTGCGGGGTCATGGTCATTACCTGCTACATTGGACAAACACCTTGTATGGTAGAGAACAGGTATGTCCGGCGATCGTCCAAAGTCTGAGGCGTCAATCACGCAGAACTCAGAACAGGTTAGCGGTAAGATGGTGTATGGGTCCCACCGGGATGAACATGCGGGTCGTGCGACAGGCTCATGTGCGCCGCTATCAACACTAGACGAACGCATCCTCGCTGCAGAACAACAGCTGGTCGAGCTGACCTGCCAGCTGATTCGAATGCCAACCTTGAACCCACCGGGTGTTGGCTATGCACAAATGTGTGATTTCTTAGAGCAATACCTTAAGCCCTATGGCTTTGAGATAAAAAAGGTACGAGCAACCGGTGCACTGGGTGACAGCGATAAATACCCTCGCTGGAATGTGATGGCCCGTCACGAAGGCCCACGTCAAGGCGAATGCGTGCACTTCAACTCGCACACGGATGTTGTGTCGGTGGGTGAGGGCTGGACGGTTGATCCATTCGCGGGACTTGTTCGGGATGGACGTGTTTACGGTCGCGGTGCTTGCGACATGAAAGGTGGATTGGCAGCATCGATTATTGCGGCAATCTGTTTTATTCAAACGCATCCGCACTACGCAGGTTCGGTGGAGATTTCCGGGACCTGTGATGAGGAGTCGGGTGGCTTTGGCGGTGTTGCTTATCTGGCGGAGAAGGGTTGGTTTAACCCAGAGCGTGTGCAGCACGTGATCATTCCTGAGCCGCTGAACAAGGACCGCATCTGCCTTGGGCATCGCGGTGTGTGGTGGGCAGAGATCGAGACCAAGGGTCACATTGCGCATGGTTCGATGCCTTTTTTAGGCGATTGTGCCGTGCGCCATATGGGGGCGGTGGTGCAGGCCTTTGAGGACACGCTGATCCCGCGGTTGAATGACCGCCTGACAGATATGCCAGTGGTGCCCGATGGGGCTCGACAATCAACCATCAATATTAATTCGATACACGGTGGTCAGGATGAGCCTGAACAGGGTTATACCGGCTTACCGTCAGCGTTGGTGCCGGATCGTTGCCGTATGGTGATCGATAGGCGGTTTCTGATTGAGGAGGACTTGCAGGAGGTTGAGGCGGAGATGCGAGCACTGTTGGAACAGATCAAGTCCGGGCGAGAAAAATTTGACTATGAACTGCGCGAGCTATTCCATGCGATTCCCACCATGACCGCTGAAGACGCCCCTGTGGTAACAGCTGTGACCCAGGCAATACAAGCCACGTTGGGTGTATCCCCAGAGTATGTTGTGTCGCCAGGCACCTATGATCAGAAACACATTGACCGGATTGGTCGTTTGCACAATTGCATTGCCTATGGGCCAGGTATTCTTGATCTGGCCCATCAACCTGACGAGTATGTGGGAATACAGGATATGATTGAGTCAGCGCAGGTTATGGGTCGAGCGCTACAGACCCTGCTGCTTAGAACCACAGACTGAGGGAGTGTTCATGAAACAACCGTATTTTCTATCGGCGGTGCTGTTGATAACCGGTTTTGCCGGTAATGCATTAGCAGCCAAGAGTGACATCACGATTGGTATGCAGCTAGAGCCGCCCAACCTGGATCCGACCGGTGGGGCCGCTGCTGCTATTGATGAAGTGGTGTATGCCAATGTCTTTGAGGGACTCACCCGGTTTGGTCCAGACGGCAGTGTCATACCTGCGTTGGCAGCCAGTTGGGTGATCGAAAACGACGGTGCGCGCTATGTCTTCTCGCTGCAGCCAGAGGTGAAGTTTCATGATGGTGCTATGTTCAGCGCCGAAGATGTCAAGTTCTCGATCGATCGTGCGATGGCTGAAGATTCAACCAACGCGCAAAAGCAATTGTTTGCCAACATTGACAGCGTTGAAGTCGTCGACCCGCAAACTGTTGCTGTCAATCTGACTCAGGCCGATGGAAGTCTGTTGTTCAATCTGGCGTGGGGTGATGCTGTCATTCTTGACGAAGCCTCTGCCGACAACGCGGCAACAGCACCTATTGGCACCGGTCCATTTGCTTTTGATCAGTGGGTGCAGGGTGATCGAATTGAACTGGTTAGGAACGCTGAGTACTGGGGTACACCTGCGCAGCTAGACAAGGCGGTGTTCAAATTTATCAGTGAACCTACGGCTGCGTACTCGGCCATTTTAGCGGGTGATCTGGATGCGTTCCCTAATTATCCAGCGCCAGAGAATTTGCCACAGTTAGATGCTGATCCGCGCTATTCGGTCGTACTGGGTTCAACCGAAGGCGAAACTATTTTATCAATTAACAACGCACAGCCACCGTTTGATGATGTGCGAGTCCGTAAAGCACTGGCGCATGCCATTAACCCACCACAAATCACCGCGTCGAACATGAATCAGCTCATGAGCTAACAATGGCTCCAGTTCCTGCGATGATTTACCAGCCGCGATCGCAGCAGGCAGTAGAATCGTTGGCCGAATCACGCCCAGCACGGCCGGGCCGACAGAACTTTCCAGCACGGCAACACGCACCGGTCGTTTCATGTTCAAGCGTTTCGTCAGCCGCTGAAGCACTTCATTGACATGCGCGTTGTCAACGGTGGCACTGCGCCGCAGCCAAGCGACAAACAGACTGAAACGAACCATCGCTGTCAGCAAGCCAATCAAAACTCCAACCCACCACACGCTCAGCACGATGGACTTCAAGCTGAGAGCAACACCAGCTTTCGGTTCAACCCTTTCTTCCATGGGGGCCGTTGAAGCGGCGGTTTCTGTCCCTTGAGGCAACTTGTCGATTGAAGGCGAGTCGATTGGTGAGAAAATCGCGACTGGATCTTGCCCGACGCGATTCACATCTTCCGTATTTGTTTCCATCACAATTTCGGAAGATAAATTTCGCTCATGTGCCAACCCCGCAGGAACGGCAATGGACGGTTCAGCCAACGATTGCTGGGTAACGGTCGGTGTATTGCCCAGCCAGCTGAAGGGGCTGATGGGACTGCTCCAAATCGGCGGCACGATGCACTTGATCAGGACCAACGCCCACAATGCGTGCGCCAAATGCGGACGATCCTTGCCGAAATATCGAGTTGCTGCCCAGATGACCGCGGCCAGCACCGTGACCTGCCACGTTTGCTGCACCAGCAACGAAAAAACTTGATCGGACATCACTTCTTGCCCTCCTGATCCAAGCGCTCAATCAGATCGCGCAATTCGGCCAAGCCAGTTTCGTCGATGCCGCGATCTTCGATCAAATGTCGAACCAGCGGCATCGTATCGCCGTCGAAGAGACGCTGCACTAAATCATTAACCGTATCGCGGATAACCGTCCGTTCTTTTGTCCGCGCCGAATAAACTCGCACGCGCCCTTTGAGTTTTGAAGTGGCATGGCCCTTGGTTTCCAGCCGCCGCAGATAAGTCTGCACGGTTGTGAAATCCATCGCCCGAGATGCCGGCAAGGCCTCAAACACCTCTCGCACCGTCGCCGGCGCAATCTGCCACAGCGCCCTCGCCACCTCCATTTCACCCTTCGATATCGCCGGTCGATCCACCATCGCTGCCTCTTGATTGCATTTCACGTACATGTGTACGTTCATGATTCTATACGTACACCTGTAATTGTCGCAAGGCTGGTTGTGCGCGATGACAGCGTTGTTCCCTGAGATTTACGCAATCGCCACGAAAGCAACGCGACATCGTGGTTACAACTAAAACGGATGGATAGCCATCTATTGCACCGGAGGCCGGGGTTTAATGGAGTCACGGATGCTGTCCGATGTTTTGGGGGATCGCTATTCCCCCAAGATGACCACTGCCCCTTCAACAGTTGGTGCCACATCGTCGTCATGGAAATTCAGGTTGGCGTCAAGCACACGCCACGTATTCTTTCCTGCGGGTTTTTAGCAGAAGATCGTTTGCTCCCTTCCGCGCTTCACGTCTTGGCCGGCGCGAGCAGCACGGGAAGATTTATGGATAGAAGCGATCAAGTAAGTGCCCAAATGACTCTTGGTCCTGAGCAACGGTCTTGATCCATTCATCCACCGAATCATTGCGATCCAATGGTTGTTTTTCGGTCATTCTGTAAGTACCAATGCGCCGTTGGGCCGAGTGTTACAAAAAAATGAAATTCCCGATCAAACGGATGACCAAACGGGTATCGCATGCTTAAAGTCCAATGAAATCAAACGACACGGCCTGTTTGAATTTGAAGTGACGGCAAGATCATTTTCGGCAAGAACCTCGACTGGAGGCCATTGTCATTTGCTTTCAGACGCTGGGGGCCCTTCCAGACGTTTCCAAGCAAGAACCGCTAACACGACGTTGGTCGTTCCCATCCCCATACAGATCCACATGAAATGCAGACTTGACTGGGCTGCGCGTTCACCAACGCGCTCTGCCTCTTCCAAACTTGCTGCGATGGTCGTCGGAAGGTTAACTAAAACCTGATCATTTTCGGGCAGCCACCGCTGCCACGTCATGAAGCCGAGGCCCAATAGCACGACTGAACCAAGAGTTGTGGCGTAGATCGGCAACGACTTTGCTGGCAACCTGCGGCAAATCATGGCGCCGGTCACTCCGATTACGATTGCTGTGGCAAGCAAAGCGGCAACGGCAAGCCAGTTTCCGGTAGTGATCGCAGCAATCGCAGGCCAGATTGCAATCAGCACACTGCTTCCGCAAAACAACGGCATCGCTCGGTCAGAAAACTGATCCTGAGCGTTGGCGAGCTGTAGTGGCGGTGTCGTCGTATGCTCTTCCAGACGCAGCTGTTCGATCTTCTTGCCAAGTCGCCGAGACAGCCACAGGTTCGGCAGGTTCCCCAGCGTAAGCAATGCAAAGCAGACCAGCCCAGCATGCCAAGGCGATTCAAACTTTGGTTGCCACCAAATCAAGACCGCAAATCCAACCGCCAATGGGATCAATCCGAGCACCGAGAAAAAGTAGAACCGCAGCGTCAACGCACGCTCTCGATCGGAACGGCAATGGTCCATGCTGGTCTTCAGTAACCAGACGAAGACCGGCAGTTGCATCAGTGCGCCGATCCATGCACTGCCAAAACCGGCCGCAAGCGATCCTTTGGCGGTGGCGCCTGCAACGGCAGCCGCTGTGGCTTTTGCTTTGGCGGCTGGTAGTCCCAGTACGACAACGCTGGTGAACAACTCGGATGGCTTCGATTGAGTGAGTACCGTTTCCACCGTGGCAGCCAGCTGTGCCTGCACTAATTTGCGACCGCGCGACAACCGTTGCTTGACCGCATCTTGCGACAACTCAAGCGCCTCTGCCACACGAGCGACCGATTGTTCTTCACGGTAGAACAGAATCATTGGTTCACGATAGTGTTCTGGTATGTCAGCTAATGCCTGCCAGACCAACTGTTCCTGTTCTTGGCTAATCAGCCGGTTGTCCGGTGGTTCGGTTTCAGCAGTCAGTTCCGCAGTGTCCTGTATGCCGATCGTCTTTGCCAATATGCCGCGCCCGTCTTGTTGACATTTACGGCTGGCGAGGTTGCGGACGATGGTGCAGATCCACGGTTTGAACTTGGTAGTTTCGTTCAGGTCTGCCAGCTTCTGCCACGCCACGACAAAGGCCTCCTGAGCCAGATCTTCACTGATCGCCAAGTCACCGCAGCGGTTGTACGCGACAGAGCAGACGAGCGATTGATGACGTTCAACGATTTTCCCGAAAGCCGACTTGTCACCACTCAGGCTCAATTCGATCAACTGGCAATCGCTCTTGTCGTCTGTCTCGCAATGGAATTTCATGGACGGTTCCGGGGGTTGATTGGTCTTACCGTTGATAAGAGGCAACCATCCACCAACCAGTGACACGAAATTCAAGGAAACATGAGAAAACACGGCCATTTTCCTGCGTTCTAGACGTTCATGCGCTGCTGGCGCTCCTCAGCCGGTATATCAGGAGGATAGATACCTTCTCTACCAACACAAATGCACCGAGTCGTCGTCGGAGACTCTTGGCCAGAAATCAGCGTGAGGTGTTAATTCGTCAAAATGCTTGCCGACGCCCCCGTCAATTGTTTCGGCTGACGCCCAAGGAAGTGCATACCTGCGGTATCGAATTGCACGCACACATCCGTCCGCGTCGGTAACGTTGTCCAGTTGGATGTCCGTTCCAATGAGTTGGTTGAACCCAAACTCACCGGATACTGTGCGGAATTTTTGCTGTTCGGATTCCATCACATAGAAAACCAACGAATATTTTTTGGGCGTTGAATCCCATGGGGGAATTACGACTTCCTCGTCCGGAAAAGAGGGCAGAACAATCGGAGGGGCGGGAACGATCGCTTCAGCATCCGAGAAAACAATGTTGACCGTGCGAAAGGAGGCACGTTCTACTGTACCAAGCACTGCTGCGACCAGCAGCGTGAGAATTATCAAGTGCAAGATTCGCGATCCGCTGGCTCGTTGGCAGCTAGACACAACCTCAAGACGAGAAAAAACGGTGATGGTTGGCGTTGACTGCTTCAGCAAACACTACAAACCCGACAAATGTCGCGTTTCCGGCTTGACATCACGACAATTGTCGTTATTCTGATGGTATGAGCAAACAAAACCAAAAGATTCCGGATGCCGAACGCGATGTGCTGGTCTGCCTGAACCGGCTGGAAGCAGCGACCGTCAAACAAATTCGTGACGAATTGAGGTCCGTGAGGAAGCTGGAGTCGTCGTCAGTGCTGACGCTGTTGGGGCGGTTGGAAGAACGCAAACTGGTCACGCGGCGCAAAGCAGACAAGGGCAAAGCGTTTATCTTTCGGCCGACAGCGGCGTCAAAACGCGCCTGTCGCGATTTGATGAAAGATCTCTTCCAAAGCGTGTTTGCGGGCGACACGATGGCTTTCATGGCTTCGTTTTTTGAGACTCGTAAGCCGACTGCCGACGAGATCGAGCAGCTGCAAACGCTGCTGGATGAGTTGAAATCCGAGAAAAAGAAGAAAGGCAAACGATCATGATTTGGTTTACTGAACTTTCTGAAACGTGTCTGACTTGGCTATGGCATTCGGGGTGGCAAGCGGCTGTTGTGGCGTTGGTTGTTTGGGCCGTTTTGATAATTGGCCGTCGCAAACTCAGTTCGCAGTTGAAGTACGCGCTGTTGTTGATCGTGCTGGTCAAGTTCGCCACACCGCCATTTTTGCATCTTCAGACGGGCTTGTTTTCACAATCATGGTTTAACAAAGTTTCACGCACTGCCGTGGTCGTTGACTTGGATCGTCAGGTTTCCGCCGTAGCAGTCGCTCCAACTGCGGCTACGGATTCTGCTAACGATGCAGTCACTAACGCTGGCCGGCCAAGCACCGACCATGCGTCCGTATTGCCAGCGGAAACGGCAGAGCAATTATCGACGGCCGCTCCTTCGCCGGAGAACGCGCGATTGGCATCGGCGAAATCCACGGGATCGCTGTGCTTAATTGCCGCCTACTTGGCGGGGGTTGCCTTTTGTATTGTTCGATTGAGCATTCGCTATTGGTCGGTGCGCCGTATCGTGTCGCGCAGTTTTCCGCTTGGGATCGCGCGAAGTTGCACAGGCTTCCAGCCTGTGACCCAAGAAACACAGGCTGTAAGCGCTGGAAGCCTATGCAACATTTCCGACGACGCCGTGCAAGAACTGCTGTCTCAAACGGTACAGGAATTAAAGATGATCCGGACTCCCGATTTGAGATTGTCGGACGAGATTGATGGACCGTTTGTGATTGGCGTGTTTAACCCGGTGATTGTCATGCCAAGGCAATTGACGCAACAACTCACTGCAGAACAACTTCGCATCGTGCTTGCACACGAACTGATCCATGTCAGGCGAATGGACCTGTTGGTAGGCTGGGTCGAAATTACGTTGCTTACGATCTGGTGGTTTCACCCAGCCATGTGGTGGCTTGACCGATCGCTGCGGCAGGCACGCGAAGACTGTTGCGACGATGTATTGATTGCGAAGCAGCTCGCTCAACCGGAACGCTATTGCGAAACGCTAATTCAGGCGGCTGCCAATTCAACAAGCCCGGCGTTGGAGTCGCTTGAACCGCTGGCGCTTGGCTTTTCCAATCGCGAACATCCGGCTGGTCGTCGCATTCGGCGTTTGATGGACGATTCGATCTTTCGGGCCGATCGCATTCGCATTTCGGCGGTCGTTGTCGCTCTGTTGCTGGCGTTGGTCGCTTTGCCGGGAATGCGGCAAGCACAGGAACGTCAGCCAGTTACCAGTGTCAATCTTCGCGGCATGTTTGGCTGGAAGAACCTTCCCTTCACGATTGATGCGGACACCGAAGCCGCCGTCAACGAGTGCCGCACGATCGCAGCACGCATCCGGCACACAAGAGGCAAGGAATCTGTTTTCGAGAAACTCGAAACTCGTGATGAATTGCTGGCGATCTTGAAGGAACGCCCGAATTTTTTTACGCTCAGCATCTACTCGCGACATGGTATCGGCTTAACGGAGACTCCGAGCAGGTCGCCGAACTGATGAAAAGTGCATTTGCCAACGCGCCGGTAATCTTGTCGCAGCGTTACGTGACTGGATCGGGCGAACCGTTGGCTGACTACGAAGTTCGCTCGATCGAGATCGAGTGCAATCGTGTTCAAAATCGTTCGATCGACCCAAGCTTGAAGTTGGATTTTGTGGGGCTGACGACTGACGCCAAGGGCTACATTCATCTGCCCGTGTACGACACCGTGTATCGTGTGTCGGGCCGCACCAGTTCGTTGAACAACTACAGTGCTGAAACAAAATCATTGGGTTGGTTCAAGTCGACGACGCCCATCGGCGACCTGCCCGACGTATTGGTGTGGAAGACGGGCAGCAAGCCGCGCGGGTTCTCTCAGCGTGTCGCGGACGTGCCACGGTTGTCCGATGCGACCGGAACGGACTCGCTGGAGTTGAAGTCACGCTTCAACACGTACCGAATCGGATGTGTCGCGCGTGGCCAAGCCGACAACACATTCATTTACGAAGACGGCAAAGGCAACTCGTGGCAAGGCGACACGCCTGACCTGCCAGCACTCAGCAACGGCAGTTTCATGGATCATGCGGTGATCGAGTTGGCTTCGCCCGCGCAGTCTCGATTCGAGATCGGCCGTGTGCAAGTGCTGGATGGACAAACAAGCATTCCGCTGAATACGTTCCAATCGGGCTCGGGGGCCATCCACGACAGCAGTGGGCGGCTTCGATTGTTTTCGTTTGGAGCCCCCTTGCCTGCTTCGGTCAGTCTTGTGCTAGACGTCTACGACTACCGCGAATCTGATTTCCGGCAGCAACTGCCTGCCGAACTGGGCGCTGAAATTAAACAGGACGGAACACTGGTCGAGATCCTGCATTTGGCCGCCGGCAGTCATGAAGGCTGGAGTTCCTTTGCTGGCTTTCACGGAGATGCCAAGTCGATCAACAGCTCCTGTGAATTGTTGTTAAAGCTGACAGGCAATGCGCAGCTGAAAGGCAGCATGTGGGTAGTATTGAAAGACGGTCGTCGTTGGGATTTGAAGCCCGCTGGTTGGCTATCGGCGCAGGTATCTACTAGTCCAATCCAGTTGCCGGTGAAGTTGTCAGACATCAAGTGCTTTGAATTTCTGCCCTACCGTAAAAAACGCACGATCTATTTCGAGAACCTGCAGTTGCCCGTTCGGCAAGAGACTCTCGAGCAAGAGATTCCGACGATCACGTTTGAGGTCGACGGCGAAGCGCGTCGGCATGTCTCGGACGTGTTGAGCCCGCTGTCGATCTACATCGAGAGCCACCAAGGTACGTTTTCTGGAATCTCGTCACATGAGCATGGGGTCATGTTCACGGAACAAAATGAGTCGAATCGCGACGGTGGAAGCAAGTCATCGGTAACGTTGAAGCTTGATGGAACGGGTTCACTCGATTCCAAAGTCGAGTATTCCGACGGGATGGAAGCCCATGCGGCAAGCGGCGGTAGTTCGATGAGTTCTTCTTATGGAATGGCGGGGATTGCGGAGCTGGATGTACCGTTGTCTGGTGTTCAGTCTGTAAAACTAAAGTTTTCCATCAGGAGGGGCGAGTAGCATTTTGCCGCTGGAAAGGACTTGAGTGTGTTGAAATACTCGACGTACGTGAGAAGTCTGCTTTGGAGAGGCTTTTTCCTGCGGCAACGATTTCTGTGGTAAACTGGCTTCCAGATGATGGAAACCGTGATCCTTTGAAACCGTGGAACTCAACTTTATATGCCCCTTAGCCTTTTTGGGTTTGACATCGTCATGAGATTCCAAATCTACGAATTGCTGGCGCTACCTCTTCTATTCGTTGTGATATCAACGGTAGCGCACCGCATCGAACAGCGCGATTTTCTTCACGCCCCGCGCGCAAAACGGACGATTGATGAGCTTGAAAAATTGACAGCTTTGGCAAATGACAGAACAAGTTTTGGTTTGAGTTCTTCGGCTGAACAGATTAACGAAATGATCGCCAAACCAAATTCTGAACTAGACAGCATACTTGGTCACCAGCTACGTACCGACCACTGGGGAAACCCGTACGTTTGTGTCGATAGCGGAGAGCAGTGCGAAGAACGTTGGCAATTCTACTCGAACGGCTTAGACCGCGGATCTCAAACCAATGGTCGTGATCCAGATGATCTCAACTCGTGGGATCTGTCCAATCAGTACTACAAGGATTTTGACAAATCCACTCGTCGTGATGATAGTTATCGTACTGGGCTTATCTGGACACTGCCCAGTTTTGTTTTGATAATTGGCATTCGAGAGTTATGGCGCAGATACAACAATTCACCAAGTTAAACACAGGGTTTCCAGTTTTCTGACACGAGATTTTATTGTTTTTTGGGCGATCTCTGGCAAGCTGGAAGCTCGCCCCATATGGCGTAAGCTTCCAGCGTTTCCAGCTTGTGATCCTGTAGCTACCGCTTTACCAAAAATGAACCGACTCGTCGTCGGAACGTTGGTGCCAGTAATCAACGTGTGGCGTTAGTTCGTTAAAATGCCTGCCGACGACGCCGTCAATTGTTTCAGCTGACGCCCAAGGAAGTGCATACCTGCGGTATCGAATTGCACGCACACATCCGTCCACGTCGGTAACGTTGTCCAGCTGGATGTCCATTCCAATGAGTTGGTTGAACCCAAACTCATCGGATACCGTGCGGAATTTTTGCTGTTCGGATTCCATCACATAGAAAACCAACGAATATTCTTTGGGCGTTGAATCCCATGGGGGAACTACGACTTCCTCGTCCGGAAAAGAGGGCAGAACAATCGGAGGGGCTGGAACGATTGCTTCAGGATCCGAAAAAACAATGTTGACCGTCCGAAAGGAGGCACGTTCTACTGCACCAAGCACTGCTGCGACCAGCAGTGTGAGAATTATCAAGTGCAAGATTCGGAATCGCATTAGCATTGGTGCCTACTCGATACGTTTGAGCATTTCGGCGGCGTATTCCGGAGTTGCTTTGGTCGTCATTCCAAATTCAAGTGTGTCGTCATCAACCAGCTTTGTGGTTGAGTTACAGGCGACGCCATTGAACGGATGATCTTCACCACTGAGCAAATAGTGTTTCTGCGTAAAGTGGACGGTTTCGCCCTCAATTTTGGCGTCGTCGACTTCCATGCGCCACGTGTCGTTTTCAGGTGCCGAAAAGACGACTCGTCCATTGGACTCGGCAACGATCAGCACTGCCTTACCATCGGTGCCCCACTCGCCGATCATTGATCGGGTTATTGCGTTAGATTCGACTTCGTTACCGTGTTCGGAGTCTGCAACGATTGTTTGTTTGCCAGCCTGCGTTGAGGTTCCGGGACAGCCAACGCAAGTTGCGATGATCGCGGCAAGGGCTAAAAGTCGAATCATAAGTGTACTTTCAAGGTATGTTACGAAAGCCAGAGAGCCAGTGATGCCTCGCTACGGCTTTGGATTGAATTGGAATCTCATTTCGATGTCAAATAAGAAAAAGACTAGGGGGCATATTCAGTAGAGTTCCACGGTTCCAAAGGATTCAACACACTCAAGTCCACTTGCGTTAAAAACACGAATTCCGACTGGCGGCGACTTGTTTAGGTGCGGTGCTAAGTTGGCTAATGACAAGGTGCTGATCCTTCATCCAAGCGATTTCACGGTTACGTTCGGCAACCCACTCAATTTGCATCGTATACCAAGTGAGAATTGTCGCAGCCAAAAAAATCGCGAGAAACAAATTCATGAGGCTAAATTTTAAGCATAGTCTTCGTCGCATTTCTCAAGCCAGATAACGAATTGCGATCTATCCGGGTGTCTTTGAGACGAATTCGCAATTTGCAGATTGGGACATAAAACACACGGATAGATCGTGCGTCCGTCTTTGTCCTTTTCTACGACTGATTTCAACGACCGTTCACGTTTTTCATTCTCCTTCAGTCTAACGCAGCGAATTCGGAAACCTGTCATGCTTTTTTGGCATTTGCCGCCTAAGCTAAACTAAAAAACAATCACGAAATAACTTTCCGATCTGCAGGCTCAGCCGACCTTCGGTCGGTTCTCGTCTCGGAGAGACGAGTTACGTAAAACGACTCTCCGAGTCGTTCCCCCTTCGGTTGTCAGCAATACTAGCCGCTTGAGATAAATTAAGAATCTATTTCAGGACAAATCCTAAGCTGGAGTGACGACTGGCGATCGACGTTTTTCGTCTAAATTCCGCCCCAATGCAATGAACTTGAAAATTGCAGGACAAAATTGGCATTTTCTTGGGTGCGCCAACGCCGACCCGTCGTCTTTCTCCCATGAAAGGAGACTTCCAATTGGAAAACGAATTTGAATTGCAGCTCATCGAACTGCTGGATCATTGCGGTGTGCGCCTCCACTGGCTCCTGACAAAACTGATGACCAATCGTGATGTGGCGGACGAACTTCTGCAGGATCTTTTCGTGCGGCAACTCAATTCAAAGTCCCTTTCGCAAGCCGCGAATCCAGAAGCCTATCTGTTTCGATCAGCGATCAACTTGGCCTTCGATTGGAGAAAGAAATCAAAAAGTGGAAGCACTTGGGAGTTGTTGGACGACGAAATCGCCGCCAGCGAAAAGTCGCCCATCGAAATGGCTATTGAGCGCGAGAAAACCGAACGCGTGCTTGCGACAATGGCCTCCGACAGAGGGTTAATCAGCCTTCGCTATATCCAAGATGAATCCTACGAGTGGATCGCTGAGCATTTCGACACGACAGCGCACCGAATCCGCTCGCGCTGTTCGATTCACTCTACGAGGGCTCCACAGAGGGGCAGCAGATCCACGGCGACGGATGGAGTGGTGGGGGTCGGGTTGGGAAGCCTAAACCGAGCGAAATTGATTTTGAAACTTTCTTGCAGCACGTTGAGCAAAGTGTCTGGCAAAAGCTTAACCGGTAACAACAAATACCGAAAGCCAACAGCAATGAGTTAGAAATTGTGCAAAGCGATTACATGAATGAAACGTTAGACTGGTACCGCGTCTGGACGAAACTTCCCCGGTCTTTGCGGATGCTGTAGATGTATTGCGTCCTCGCGGCTCAAGAAGGATCTGAAAGTGTCGAATGTGCTCGAATGACTCGTCGCTGGCATGATGGGGTCCGGCACACGATCACTGACACTTGGGAAATCTCGTTTGGCTGCGCGGACGATTCACAGTTTGAGCACGTTCCTCCGTCCACATCGCTGATAAGATGTTTCAAGAGTTCGTGCGAGAAGGCAACGCAAGTTGTTGAGCTGACGCAAGGACGAACCTCATTCGGTGGCGGGCATTGATATGAAAAAACTCAATCGGTTCAAGTTCGGCTTGCGAACGATGCTTATCGTATTCACAATTCTTACCATTTCGTTAGCCGTTGTTTATCAACAGCTCCGTTGGATCTCTGAACGAAATCGCGCGATAACATGGATGCGTAACTCCAGCTGGTATTGGCGGGAGATTCCAGAGAATTACGACCCATTTTTAAACAAGAAGGCTCCATGGCGAATCCGCTTGCTGAGCGCAGACGGGCTGGAAAGTGTTTGTCTGCTCGAAGGCAATGAAAAAGAAGCTATAGAGCGGCTGTTCCCAGAGGCCGAAGTTTTTGTTTCGTCGTTGCATGTCAATTCCGACAACCGGGGATCGCTCGAGCCTTGGAATTCTGCTGAATACATGGAGAACTCTTATCTGGGGTTCAATTTTTCAAATCACCGCACTTTCGACTGAATTATGACGGTATGAATTTGAGGGTGTTTTGTTAAGGTTAACCGAATTGCCAGAAATTTTGGGGAAGGTCGATCTAACGTGACCGCGTTCGGCGGAACGCTTGACCGTATAGGTCAAATCGCTCCGGTTCTTTCTGTGCAGGAACTTGACCAGAATGCACGATTCAACGCGTGTGGCTTCTCCGCCAACGATCATTTTGGATCGCGCTGGCCAAATTGATTTGCTTGGGCGCGAGAATATGACCGCTCCAGCAGTAGCAGGTTTGGATAAGAAGTAGGGTGGCGTCAAGCCAATCCAACGCGCCGCGTTATTGCGCCGACCCACCATACTACCGGTGAGCCGGTGGTGGGCAGGATTCCGCTGGTGCGAAACCCGAACGACCCACCCTACGGTCATCGGCACTTTGGGAAGGGTCGCGACTTCCTCTGGCCGAGTTGATTTGCCATGCCAGCCCGACGTTGAGATATCTGGCTGCGATTTACGAAATCGGCGGCTTGTTCGCCAAGATCAAAAGGGCCAATTGCGTTAGTGTTTGATGTGCTTGAGCGTTTCGGTCAGGTCAAGCTTTTTAGCATCGGCCCAGAGCGCTTCGAGGCTGTAAAAGCCGCGCGTCTCTTCATCAAACAGGTGAATCACAACGGTACCATAATCCAACACAATCCAGCCGCTGTCCGAGGAGTAGCCGTCGATGCTCATGCGTTTGTCATTGAGATCATCTTCGAGCCTGTGATCAATCTCTTCGCTCATCGCGTGCAGTTGTCGACGACTGGTCCCTGTCGCGATTATGAAGTAGTCAAAAATAGCCGTATGATCGGTCATATCCATCACCACAACATCCGTGCCACCGTTTTCCGCTGCGGTTGTCGCCGCAGCCAATGCCAGTTCCAGACTGCGATCCGGATTGACGCGATTGACCGCCGCCCCCGAACGAGTGTCTTCTTCCGGTGGCGTTTCGACAACTTCGGCTTGTTCTACGGTCTCAGGCATGGCCTCCCCGGACGAAATCGGGGCGTCTTGGACGGGTTCATTGGACGGTTTATCGTCAGTCACGAATGCTTCTCAAATGTTCGGGAATTTGTCTGAAAAACAGTTTAAACGATTTACCATTCCAGATAAGCCATCACCCGGGAAACCTGCCGGGATTCTTCGGATTGCCGGATTGGGGTCGAAATGTGCCACAACATGGCTGCGCTCGCCAGAGCATCGTTGCGTCTGGGGAAGTTACAGCTGCCGGCAACAGCGCTCCCCCGCACCACCTTCTGGCAACGGTAGCGACGTTTGCCTAGCAGCGGTGACACTGTCAACTACTCGGTTACTTTCACCGAATAGAGCCGTGTCCGATCGGTCAGGTACATATTCCCGTTGGCAAACGTCGGTGTACTGTAGATCGATGAATAATTGACGGTAGAAATCTCGGCAAGCACCTCGGCTTCGGTTCCGCCGGCTTTAAAGATGGTCAACGTTCCATCTTCGTTACCAATAAACACTTTGCCATCGACGGCCAACGGCGATCCCCATACCCCCGACAGCATATCGTGTTGCCATACGCGTTCGCCCGTCTTCAAGTCGAGGCAATGCACGAAACCGCTCAGATCCGCCGCGTACACCCGTCCCTCCGCAATCGCAACGGTCGACATCGTGCGTCGGAAAAAGGGCTCTTTGGTCTCTTCTTCCACACCACCGTAATGCCAAATCTGTCCCGAGTTTGGATTAGTCTGGCCGGCCTTTTCTTTTTCGCCAATCTGCGGACTGATGTCGCCCGTTTGGGTAGCATCGATTCGATAAAGATGCCCGACACCTTCGCCGTGTTCGGGATCCTGCCCAACCGCCAGAAAAACGCTGTTGTCATAAAACACAGGCGTGGAAAGAATCGCGTTGCGCGTGCCCGCCCCGCCCAATTCCCAGATCGAGTCCTTCGGATTGAGGTCAAACTTCCAGACCTCGTCGCCTGTTTTGGCGTCGTGAGCATACAACCACCCGTCGCCGCCGGGAAAGTAAACTTGTGCTTTCCCATTGACGACGCCGACTGCGGGCGACCCCCACTGACCGTGCAGGATACCGTCTTTAGGTTGATTATGTTCCCAGGCAACCTCGCCCGTTTTCGTGTTGACCGCCAGAAAACACGGAGCCCGTGGCGAGGGTACATTCAGGTGTGCCTCATCGACGCCATTGGATGTCACGATGTAGACCATGTCCTCAAACAGTACCGGCGAACTGGTCGCGAGGTTGTGCGGGAACACGCCCAGTTCCTCGATCATATCCAGCGACCAGATAATATCCGCGTCCTGTTTTTCGGCATCCACTTCATCCTGAACCACGCCGTCATTTTTCCCGTCTGTGAATCCGTTGACATCCAGACACATCAGTTCGCAACGATTGGTGACGACATACATACGGTCCCCCCGGACCACCGGTGCTGAACAAATCCCCTGTAGCGGCCAGTCATTCACCCGACCTGCCGGAAGTTTGTCGCGCGACAACTGCCAGACAAACTCACCAGAAAGTTCGTCAAAGCAAACCAATACACCCAAATCCTTGTCGGCAGGATACTTCTCACGGTATCCGCCACCGTTGTTGGTTCCTACGAACACTTTCCCACCGGCAATAACCGGGTTGCCATAGGTCTGCGATCCCAACCCGGCTGACCAGTTGACATTGGTTCCCTTGTTCAGATCAAAATCGATGCTGACCCCCTTCATGGCCGAAACCATGTTCCGGTCCGGTGTTCCGCCCCACATCGGCCAATCTTTGGTGTTGGAACCGGTTTGGCTGGTTGCGTCTCCGGTCAACAATAAACTGCCCAAAAAAATCATCAAGCAGATCGTGGAATTCAATCGCCAACAGACTGTCGAAAAAGGCATCGCACACATGGTCGTTATTCCTGTAGGTATTTTCAAATCGGGCCGGAGCAATCCACGCGGCCGACAAGTTGATTCGGTGTTAAAATTCAGTGTTTTTAATTTTGGGAATCGGGGGTTAGAAACACTTTGAGGTTGTCGAAGTAGCAGTCTGACTGAGCGTAAAAGTAAACGCCCGGCGAACCGTTCAGGTTCGGATGCGGGTCGGTTTGCTCCAGCATCCAGGCCTCAGGTTCGGCCTCACCTGTCTTCCAAACCTTACCGTAGATTTTGGCCTCCGTCTTGGAGGCATCGACTTTCATCTTGATCGTGTACCACACGTCCGGGTCGGACAAGTAGTTGATCGATTTGGCCATCCGCAGATGTGGCGGCCAGCTTTGCACCGTCAATTTTCCACTGTTGCCCTTGAGAATCAGATTGTAGCGATTGATGGAAAGCCCCAACGAACCAAGTTGACGTCGTTTTTCAACAAACCTGACATCCATCTGCATCTGATAGTTCTTCATTCCCGGTGGACCGATCGAAATCTGGTGACTCGGTCGCCCCTTGGCCTTGGGACCGCCAGAGACCTTCATCACCGTATTGCCATCCAAATCAAAAGGTTTCACTTTAATATGGGCGCGATTCCAGGTCGCAGGGACACGTACTCCTTTGTACCCTTCAAAATCCCATTGCCACATATCGGTCTGCGGGTATGTTCGCACACGTGCAGTCGCGGTCAATTCACCAACTTGAGTGCTGATTGTTCCTGCCAGTTCTCCTTGGGGATCACTTACAGCGGTCAGCGCACTACCCGATGCCGAATAACCGGCCAGCGTATCGCCAACGGTCAAGCTTTCGGCCGGCATGGTTTTGATTTGCCGACCGTTTTTGTCAAACGCGACGACGGTATAGTCTTGCGTCTGGCCCGGATCAAGAATCACCTCGTAAGGACGCAACTGAATTGTATCGACCTGATCGGTTGCCGCTGCCTCTGCGGGTAGTTCTTTCGGCGCGCCCAGGACAACCTGTTTTTCTTTGTCACCGATACAAATCGTACGATCGCGTGTCACCAGATAGATCCGGCCGTTGGCGATCGCAGGTGACGCATAAATTTCATCAAACCCGTTGCCGGACCTAGCAACCAACTGGTTGCGGGAGAGCACTTCACACTTTTCGGCCGAGGGCTTCAGTACCCAGACATTTCCGTTCACTTCCGTTGCGTAGATCTTTCCATCAGCCCAGACGGGCGAGCCCTTTCCTACGGTCCCCAAGTCCTGATTCCATAACTGCTGGCCCGTTTTTCCGTCAAACGCAAACATGTTTCCCACGTCGGCAACCACATACAGCACGCCCTCTTTGGCCAACAGCGCCGTATATCCCGCCTTGATCCCATCGACCCGCCAGACGCCGTGCGTTTCGGTCACATCGCCGGTACCGGTCGCATCAATGCACTGCACGCGGCCAAATTCAGCATTGTCGATGTTGTCTTCACCGTGCGAGATATAAACAAGGTTTCCATCAAAAACCGGCGTGGTATTAAGCCCCCGACGGGACATTTTAAATGACCAGACCGGTTTACCCGTGCGGGCGTTGATCGCATAGACATGTCCGTCACTGTTACCGGCCACCAGCAGTCGTTGACCATTGACAACGCCAATTGCGGGTGCAGAGTAGTTTGTATCCTTGGGAGCGCCACCGGGCGCTGAAATCCACTGGAGCGCACCCGTCTTTTTGTTGAACGCATAATAATAGTGCTTGGGTGCCGGCCCTTTCATGTCGCCCCAGTTGGTTGCCAGGTAGCTGACAATGACGCGCTGTTCATCGATGAAAGGAGTCTGTGTCCGACCGCCGTAGCCAGAAATTTTCCCGTACTCTTCGGCCAGCGATTTTTCCCAGACGATTTTCCCGTCCGGCGAATAGCACTTAAAGATTCCGCAAACCGAGTGCACAAACACGTTGCCGGTTTCGGTGTCACCGACCATCGCGGCCCAGCCGACGCGCGGGGCAGGAATGTCGGTTTGAAAGACATTGAATTTGTCGCGCCACAGTTCTTCGCCTGTTTCAGCATCCCAGCAGACGACCTGCTCCTGAATATCAATCTGCTGGTCTTTGAGCGCCGGGTTGTCCGCCGTGCGGCAGTTCAAATAAACGCGCCCGTTGAGCACAATCGGGGTAGACCGACCGCCGGTCTCTGATTCCCAAATGACGTTCTTTTTGTCCTTATAGGACCATGAATCGAGCAAATTTGTTTCGCGCGAGATACCGTTGTGCTCGGGGCCTCGCCACGATGCCCAGTTTTGCGCATTGGCAACCGGCGAATCAACCCACATCAAACCGAGTACGGCAATTGTGACAATTGTTGCGGGGACGATACAAATCGGCACGAAATCCACCAGCGATCGGGAACACGGCAGCGCGCAGAATAAACGGAATGAGTTAGCCAAACGGGCACCTCTTTTATTTCGATAGACAGTCGATACAGTCACCTTGAAACCATCGGCCTCAATTGAGGGACCGCCGGTTTTCCGTATTGTAACCAATTTCGCCCCTCCGGGCAGCATGCTGCCCAATTGCTTCCGGATTCCCCTGCACCCGAAAAACGCACGAGCGGGGCATAGCATGCCTACGGTTTGCAGATAACATAGAAAAAACTTGCTACCGCAAAATAATCAGGTTAACGATCCAACCCGTATGAGCAACCAATCACAATACCCACAAACCCGTCTGCGGCGTGTTCGAAAACACGATTGGTCGCGTCGGATGGTGGCCGAACACAGCGTTACCCCCAATGATCTAATCTGGCCAGTGTTTGTCCAAGCAGGCTCCAACCTGGAAACACCGGTTGATTCGATGCCCGGCGTCTTCCGTTATTCGATCGACCGGCTGACCGCAGCGGTCACCGAAGCACGCGATATTGGCATTCCGGCGATCGCCATTTTCCCGGAAACCGACCCTAACAAGAAAACTGAAGACGGCGCCGAAGCCGTCAATCCGGACAATCTGGTCTGCCGTACGGTCGCACATTTAAAGCAGCACGTATCCGGCATTGGCATCATCTGCGACGTGGCTCTGGATCCATACACCTCCCACGGCCAGGACGGACTGGTGATCGACGACGACGTGGCCAACGACCCCAGCGTCGAAATGCTATGCCGCCAGGCGGTCGTTCAGGCTCGGGCAGGCTGCGACATCATCGCACCGTCTGATATGATGGACGGGCGGATCGGTGCGATCCGGGGGGCGTTGGACGAAGCCGGTTTTCAACACGTTTCGATCATGGCCTATTCGGCAAAATACGCATCGGCATTCTATGGCCCGTTCCGCGATGCGATCGGTTCGAAGTCCAACCTGTCCACCGGGAACGTCACCGGCGGTGGCAAGAAGACTTATCAGATGAATCCGGCCAACACCAATGTCGCGATGCGCGAGATTGAAATGGACATCGCCGAGGGCGCTGATTTTGTGATGGTGAAACCGGGTATGCCGTACTTGGACATTGTCCAGCGTTGCCGCGCGGAATTTGCCGTGCCGACCTTCGCCTACCAGGTCAGCGGGGAGTACGCGATGCTGATGGCGGCCAGCCAAAACGGCTGGCTGAATGAGGAAGACGTGATGCTGGAAAGTCTGTTGGCATTCAAACGCGCCGGAGCTGACGGTGTGCTGACGTATTTCGCCGTGAAAGCTGCCAGGCTGATGAAAGCTTCTTCGGATTGACCGGATTACGGTGGCGCATCCCAAATTGACAGACCAATGAGGACTGTAGATAAACAAGGCCTTCAAATTATGCCGGTTAATTGGTTTGTCGGGACTGAAAACGGGTGCTAAGCCCAATCGGGGCACCACACTGGGAGCAATTTTTCCATGCAAACACAACACAAGCGAGCTATCTTTGCGGTGACTCCGGTGCGTAGATCAGCGAGCACCCGCCCCATGGCGCGCGAAACGCGTCGGCAGCGCTGTGAGCGTCCACTATCGCCAGCAGCATGTTCCTGTCCTTTAGCCCTGTGTAGACACTTTGAAATCAGAACCTGTAGTTCTCACAAACACGTTTCCAATTCCGGAAGTTCAAGATGACTACGTCCAAACGCCGGCAGGCGAACCGGTGGTTGTTTACCCGCTGGGGGTGGAAGTTGATTTGCAGACGCGCGGATGGGAGTTGATTCTGCTGAATGATCCACAGGGCGGTGTCGCCACGATGACATCGGCCGGGGCGGTCAAGTTCACTCCGACGGCCGGATTTGTCGGCGCATCGACGATCCATTTCGTGATCGAAGATCGACAGGGGCAAAATCGTGAAGCAACCCTGACGGTCGAAGTCCAAAACCAGTTCGCCTTTGATATCGCCACCACGGCCAACAACGGAACTGCGAGGGTGGTCAGCCATTCGGCCAGTTCGCAAACACCGGACGGTATCTGCTCGAAGAAAGTCCTTGCGGTCATTGCTGCCCCGACGTTCTCGGGCACAGCAGTACCGGCAGCCAGGTTGATCGGACGGATTTACAGTCAATGCGGCGAATTGATTGGCGAAGCTACGGCAACCGCAGACGATCAAGGGCAATGGAAGATACGTTTTGTTGAACCCCGCAGACTCGAATTTTACAGGGTTGAATTCGAACAATTGGCAACCTCCGATAGCGCCGCTGCTGCCCCGGATGCTGCTGTGGAACTGAAGGCCGATGACGCAGCGTATCAGTTGCTGTAGGTTCCCTATGGGGCAAAGGCATGTGGGGCAAAAAGGCAGCCTGAATCACATTCCAGCACTCTAATCGGCAACGTCGTGGCCCGCGTGCCATGGCAACGACGGCTAACCGTATTCCCTTTCGGCCAACATGCTGGCGCAACTTCGTTGCTAATTCTGGTTGCGAGGTGCGGAACGTCATTTCGCAGATGGAAAAAAACATGGTTGGGCTCTATACTTTGGCCGGGAACTTCATCGCGCGTTAAACTCCTTCTCAATCAAACTGTCACAATCTGACTCAACCAGGCCGACCATGCAACTACCTATCGTCGAAGCGCAAATTGCCGAAGCCAAAAAGGCTTGCGTCCGACTGGAAACACTCCAAGGCACCGCTGTCCCGACGCCGGCAGGTAAACGGGAACTGCCAATGAGCATGCAGGAAGCGCGGAAGCGCGGCTGGGACGAATTGGACATCGTCTTTGTCACCGGTGATGGCTATATCGATCACCCCAGTTTCGCCATGGCCATTCTGGGACGCACCCTGGAGGCCGCCGGATTCCGCGTTGGTATTATTTCTCAACCAGACTGGAAGAACTGCAAGGACTGGCAGCGTTTCGGAAGACCGAGACTGTTTTTCGGCATCAGTGCCGGCAATATGGACTCGATGATCAACCACTACACCGCCAACCGCAAGGTCCGCAACAGCGATGCGTATTCGCCGGGCGGCCGCATTGGCCTGCGTCCTGACCGGGCGACGCTGGCGTATTGCCATCGCGCAAGAGAGGCTTTCAAAGGGGTACCGGTGATCGCCGGCGGCGTCGAAGCGTCACTTCGCCGACTGGCCCATTATGATTTCTGGGGGGACAACGTGCGCAAATCGATCCTGCTGGACAGCAAAGCCGATCTGGTTTGCTACGGCATGGGCGAAAACCCTATCGTCGAAATTGCGCAGCGTTTGGACGCTGGCGAAACGGTCAAAGACCTCCGTGACATGCGGGGGGTGGCCTATGTCGCGGGTGCCAAAGATATCGTTCCGGAAGATGCGATCGAGCTGCCAAGTTTCGAAGAGGTCAAGGCAGACAAGCTGGCGTTTGCCGAAGCTACCAAAATCATTCATCACGAAACCAACCCCTACAACGCTAAACGATTGATACAGAAGCACGGCAATCAAACGGTTGTCGTAAACCCACCGCAGTTCCCGATCAGTCAGGAAGCGATGGACGGAATCTATGGGTTGCCCTACACCCGCAAGCAACATTCCAGCTACCAGGAAAAGATTCCTGCGTTCACGATGATTAAAGATTCGGTCACCATCATGCGTGGCTGTTTTGGTGGATGCACGTTTTGTTCGATTACCGCACATCAAGGCCGCGTGATTCAGTCGCGCAGTAAAGAATCGGTGATCACCGAAATTGACACCATGGCCAAGGATCCCAAATTTAAGGGAACGGTCAGCGATATCGGTGGCCCCACGGCCAACATGTACCAGATGAAATGCACGCGCCCGGAAGTTGAGGCCCAATGCCGCCGCCAATCTTGCGTCCATCCAAAGATCTGCAAACTGTTGGGCACCGACCACGGTCCTTTGATTCAACTGATGAAGGAATCGCGCAAGGTCAAGGGCGTTAAAAAGGTATTGGTCGCCAGTGGGGTTCGGATGGACCTGGCGCGTCGCAGCCCCGAATACGTCAAGGAACTGACCGAACACCATGTCGGCGGTCTGTTGAAGGTGGCCCCTGAACATGCCAGCGACGGCGTGTTGGATAAAATGCGCAAACCAAGCGTCGATGATTTTGAGAACTTCTCGAACATCTTTCGCGAGCAATCAAAAGAATCGGGCAAGAAACAGTACCTGGTGCCGTACTTTATCTCGTCACATCCCGGCAGTGATATTAACTCGATGATCGATCTGGCGGTGTTCCTGAAGCGCAATGGTTATAAACCCGATCAGGTGCAGGACTTTATTCCCGCTCCTCTGGATGTGGCGACCTGTATGTACTACACAGAAATGGATCCGTTTACCAAGAAACCGGTCTTCATTGCCAAATCGCTGAAGGACCGCAAGATGCAACGCGCGCTGATGCAGTTCTTCAAACCCGAGAACTACTTCGAGGTTCGCAAAGCGCTCCAGGATGCCGGACGGCATGAGTTGATTGGTGGAGGCTGCGATTGCCTGATCCCTTCCAAGGCTCCTCAGGAGGCGATCAGGAAACGTCGCGCTGACGCCAATAAGCGATTCCGTGGCGAATACGTTCACAAAATGCCGGACGGGTCGTCGGCAGGGAAATCGAAGCCGGGGAAGTCTGGCCAGCAAGCGGATACCGGAAAAAAGAAGAAGGGTAAGCGGAAGCAATCCCGCCACGAACCAACCCACGGCTATCGCCCCGATCGCAAGAGCATCCGCAAAAATAATGACTAAATTCGATTGATCGTGCGGCGATCACCCGACTGCGACAATCGCACTGCGATATAGAGGCAGAATTTCTGAGGGGCAAAATTTCTGTCGGTGATAATTCGTTCATTCGCGTAGGAGATCCAGCAAACGTTGGCTTCTTTCTTCATCGGTACGAGGTTGCGGAAGCGCCGGTAGATCCGCCGATTCATTCTGTCTGTTAAATTCTTTTTCTGTTTCGCTGGCTCTTTGGTCATCTCCAGCGGCTTTAAAATAACGCACAGACTGCTTCAGTTTCCCGATTTTGACCAGCGATTCGGCGGCACCGCGATTTGCTTCAGCGTCGCCCGGCCGACACTCAGCGGCCGCCAGATAGACTTGCAGTGCACCTTCGTAACGATTTAACCCAGCAAGCCGCCTGGCCACACGCATCAGCACATCGAACTCCTTGGGCGACAGCGATGCTCCCTGCAACAACAAATCTACCTCGCGGTCGGTTTCCAAAACGCTGGCGGCCTTGGCGGCAGCGACCAGTGAAATTTTGGCAAGGTGCTGTCCTCGATGCAGGTTGGGCAGGATTTCCAGCGCCGCGCGGTATGACGCCGCGGCCCTGTTGACCCAGCCCCGGTTTTGCTGAACCTCGTGCCGTGCCATTTCCAACATGCGTTCCATCGCTTGACGCAGTTCCACCTGTCGTGAACGGGATTCGCCAAAGATACCCAACTTTGGCTCACACTCCAGCAACGACCGCAATAGTTGAAGATTATCGACGCGGTTCTGTCTGATCGTTTCGGGTCGGATATCAAAAGAAGCGTGCTCCAACAGCGGACGGTCCAACGAATTAATCCTGACCTCATCCCATGACTTGCCCTTTAGAGTATCGGCCTCCATTTTGATCCAGCCCATCGCCTGTAAATCATCCGTGGAGTGCCAGTGATACCGATTCAGTGGTTGCAAATCAGCCGACCGGAAGTACCGGCCAGTCCCTTCAAGGTCACACACAACCGGAATTTTGCTGCCGACCAGATACAGCGAGTTCGGGGTAGCGATTGCAACATAGGCGTGAGAAAAGCTTCGGGAAAATGTCTTGATAACAACGCGGGTTTCACTTGGATCTGCATCCAAAGAGACCCACTGAATAAAAACACCTTTTGCGGAGAGTTTGCCGACAGCATTGGAATAATAGTCAGCGGAGAAAAAAGCTGAATTTCCAACATGCCCCGGGCGGGATTTACCGTCACTGATAATTGCATCAAATTTTTGCTGTTGCTTTTTCAACCACCAAACACCATCCCCCTGCACGGTTTGGGTGTTGGCGCGCCCCGGTCTGACAAGGTCCGCAAACTGCTCCGCTGCCTCGATCACCGCGGGTGAGAGTTCGACACTGGTCACCGACTGCACATCACCCGCCCCTGCCAGTTCACGTGACAGGATACCGGTGCCCAACCCGATGACTGCGGCATTTTTCAGACTCTGCCGTCCTTCCAGCAGTATTGGTCCCAGATGTGCCAGCAGCAACTGCTTCTCCTCAACGTTATCGCCGCTTTGCCCCACGACGATTCCATCTACACTCAACCGCCGGTGATCAGGACGGTCAGATTCTGCCAGCACGGCAACCGTACTGGCGGGCCCCTCGCGATAATACAGTAATTTGTGCCGCACATCGTTGACAATTCCGACAGGTGTCCGCCTGACCGCCAGTACCACCACCAGACCGAACACACCGACCGACAGCGCGGGAGCATATCGGCCGATCTTTGCTCCACCAATCAGCCAAGCAGCAACGCCCGTGGTCATCACCAAAATCAACAATGAAAATTGAAGCCCGAAGTGTGGCACCAGTACAAAACCTGTCAGCACGACGCCTGCCACATTGCCCATGGCCACTACCGAATATATCTGTGCCGCCAAAGCGGCAACCGTAGACGATGTCACTGTTTCGTCGTGACGACGCACGAGGGCTCGCAGCAACAACGGCCATGACGCCCCATAAACTGCGGCCGGAATGACCAACAACCCACAGCACAGCGCGACACGCTTTAACAGCGGGACATCCATTTCCACCAGCGGTGCGTTTAACCAAGCCTGTCCCGGGCCTGACGCCAGCGAGACAATAGCCGCCAACACTGCCAACGAGACGAGCGCTCCTGTCAACTGAAGTGTCCTGACCTGCATGAACCAGTCATTCGCACGTTTGTCATTATCAGCGGCCAGCCAGCGCGTCGCGAGTGCGGCACCGACGGTGATGCCGGTGAGATATGCCACGATCACAATCGTCAGACTGTACCCGTCGGTGCCAACAAGCACCACTAATAAACGCTGCCAGATAACTTCCAGTCCCAACGAGGCAATGCCCGCCAGAAAGATTCCCGCCAGCAGTACCCGGCCAATCGCAATGCTTTGCCGTTGTGGATGTCCGGTATCCGGCACGACCGTCCGGTTTCCCCGATCTCCGGCGACCATCAATCCGAACAGTGCCACGACAGACGTTGCAGCCCCGCCGGCCAACAGCGTCGCCCTCATACCGATACTTTCCAGCAACAGGCACTCGGTCAACGCGGCTCCAATACATCCCCCCAGCGTTTCAACCGCAACCAACCCTCCGACGACTGCCGCATCAGAACTATGTCGATGCAGCAACGCAGGAAAAACGGCCCCCGCAAAAAAATGCACCAGCAGGGCCGGCGCGGCCACCAGCAATATCCACAGCTTGCCTTGCCCACCGCCATCAGGCAACGGCAAAACCGTCAGCGCGGGCAGAGCATCTACCGTAGTGGCCAGCGCGAAGAACGCGGGTAACAGCAACACGGAAATTCCCAACCCCAACAGCATGAAACTGGCAAACCTGGTGGATGACCCGAATCGCATCTGCCGACCGGACCAGCGGTTGCCAATCGCCAGCCCCAGCAATGACATGGCAATTACCGAAGCGATGGTCCACGATGACGCTCCCAACAATCGGGTCACATAACGCGCCCAGACGATCTGCGCACCGATCGAAGTCAGCCCTGTCATCAGAGCAATCAGATTTTGTAACAAACGCATTATTACCACGCACCAATGGTCTTTTCGACTATGGTGATTCCATCCTGTCAACGTCCAGTAATTCAATGTGCACCGATCGGATCGCGCGACGGTTGACCTCTTTTACCTCGAACCGGACATTTTCGTAAACCAACTGCTGACCGGGACGCGGCAGCTCTTTCAACTGCCACATCAACAGACCGGCAACCGTCGCATAATCATCGACCTCTGGCAATTGCGTCACCAGTTCCTCGTTAATTCTGTCAATCGGCGTGGCACCATCGACCTCGATCGCCCGTTTTCCACACCAGCGGATGGGCGCCGGTTCTTCGGCGTCTGTTTCGTCAACGATTTCGCCAACAATTTCCTCCAACACATCTTCAATCGTCACCACGCCAGCCAAACCGTCGTACTCGTCACGTACAATCGCCATGTGCATGCGCCCATCAAGAAACTTTCGCAGCATTTTGTCCAACTGCGTCGTCGCCTGAACGGTCATTGGCGGTCGCATCAGTTTCTTCAACGACCGTCGTTTGTTTTGTTTCTTCAGCGACTCGCGTAACAGATCTTTGGCGAATAAAATGCCAACGATGTTATCGATCTTGCCTTCAAAAACAGGAATCCTTGTCCTCCCCGACTTGACCACAAACGTCAGCATTTTCTCCCAGTCCGTATCAACGTCCATCGCGTCCACACCCGAACGCGGCTTCATGACTTTGGTAACGGTATAGTCATCCAGATCCATAATCCCTTCCAGCATATCAACGGTCTCGGATTCCAACAGCCCGTCGTGCTGTGCCTCGGATGCCAGCGAAAGAATTTCGTCCTCGAACGCCTCATCTTCGGCATCGTCGTCTTCCTGCTGTCCGGACGCGCGGGCAAACATCTCCGCCACAAACCGCTCACCCACCCAAAATGGATAACTGACCAGCGATACCATTTTCCACCAGCGCCATGTTGTGAACAGGAACCAAGGGGCGGCAATGCTGGCGACCGCTCGGGGAATCCAGGTCTGTGATCCGACCAACACAAACGCACACAACCCCATCATCGTTGCCATCCTCAGCAGTGTGAAATGGTTCAGGGGTTCGCCTCCCGTCAGCCACGCGGTTGCGGCAGGGCCCGCCACCGCCAATGAAATCATCTGTAGCACGCCCGCACCAATCTCCATTGGTTCGCGCAGGTCAAAGATAGTCCCGAACAGTTCCGACTTCCGTTGCTGACAGAAGGCCTCCATCTCGTGCCAGGCAATCTCCTTCATCACATGGCAAGCGATGGCCGAAAACGTCGCCATCACCAGGCCGCCGATCATTATCCAGAAAAACAAACCGCTCATTGGCTTTGTTCCCAATGGTGATCGACGCCAAAACGGCTTAAATAGTCGGCTTCCGCCGCCCGCATCTTCTGTGCTGATTCGGCGTCAGTGTCGTCAAATCCGACCAAATGCAGCGTCCCGTGAATCACGTACAGCAACACTTCATGTTCCATGGGAACGCCAATTTGCTGCCCCATTTTCTCTGCGGTATCGGTACTGACCAATAATTGCCCCGTCAGTGCCGTTTCGGATTCTTCCAGCACAAAACTGATCACGTCGGTTTCGTAGTCGTGATTCAGATACTGCCGGTTCAGATCCCGGATGGTGGGGTCATCGATAAAGGCGATGCTGATCTCGGATTGGTCGAAGCCAAAATCACTCACGATCATGGTGGCGGCGTCGATGCAGTTTGTGAAATCAAGAGAACGCTGCTGTTGGTCAGAGATCTCGATGCGATGCGAATTTTCGCTGGTCATTGTTCCTTCTGTCGACAAGACTGGATTCCCGATCAAACGGGTTGGGCTTCGGGATATTTTACGCGCGCGTGATAGACCGCGTTGAGAGATTTTATCAGACTTGACTGAATCGTGTGAAGCTGTTCCACAGTAATTGGACATTCATCGAACTGCCCATCGTCAAACTTTTTCTTGGAAATTTCCTTCACCAGACTTTCCAAGCGGGCTGGCGTCGGCTCTCGTAAGGCGCGGCTGGCACTTTCGACCGTATCGGCCAGCATCATCACTGCGGCTTCAGCCGTCTGCGGCCGCGGCCCCGGATAGCGATAGTCCGCCTGATCGACCGGCGTGCTATCCTGTTCCTCTTCACTGATTTTTGTCGCTCGCCGATAAAAATACTCAACCAGCGTCGTACCGTGGTGCTGTTCCACCAGATCAATAATCCGTCGCGGTAAGCGGTGCTTTTTGGCAATTTCGGCGCCGTCCTTGACGTGCGCGATAATCACCAGCGTGCTCATTGTTGGCACCAGGTCGTCATGTTTGTTGGCTCCCCCCGCCTGGTTCTCAATGAAGTAGTCCGGCTTTCGCAATTTGCCGATGTCGTGAAAGTAGGCCCCGACGCGGCACAGCAGCCCGTTGGCACCGATCGCTTCGGCGGCCGCTTCACTGATCGAGGCCACATTGATGCTATGGTTGTAAGTCCCCGGAGCACGTTGCACCAGTTCTTTCAATAGCGGATGATTCGCATCGCTCAATTCCAACAAACTGATATCGGTCTGAATATCAAACCACTGTTCTAGGTAGGGTAGCAAACTGTTCATCAGCAACCCCGCCAGGAAAGTTCCCCCGGCAAACCACGTTGCATCGACCAGCAACGGCAACCCCAAAGGCTGGCCCAGCATGTACTGGACGCCCAACGCTGTAGGGAATACCGTGGCCGCAGCGATCAAACCAACGTTGACCAGTTTCGTACGGCTGCGGATCTGGCGACACATGATGGCGGACGTGGTCGCCGCAGTGGTCAGAATCACAAATTCACCAAGCCCAAATCCGTGTGCCACCGAAAATGCCAACGCGACGAGGGTCGAAATCATCATCGCCAGTTCAATGTGGTATGCGATGGCGATTGTCAATGCAAAGATCACAATCGGCAGCACTTCAGCACGGAATTCAACGATCATCGCCGACACCCACGCGGTAACCAGCGTGATTAACATCAGCCCCAGCAGCAACGCAAAATGGCGGATGTCTGTCAATAAATGCAGGTCACGATAGTACAGGTACTGACACAACATGGCGAACAACGCCGCAAACAGCCCGAAGAAAAACAGGGTGCGCATGGTACGCTGCGGCCAGTGTTCGGCGGCGACCAGCGCCTCGTGTTCGGCACGCAGCAACTTGATGTCTTCCTGGCTTAAAGGGCTGTTGGCGCGAATCCCCTGGCGGTCGTAGTCTCCACCGTTAAATTGCTCCAGCAGGTCGCCCACCTCATAGGTTCGTTTGGCAATTTCAACATCGCGCGCGGCCTGATTGGCGGCTTTTTTGGAGGCCGCTTCATCCCACGTGAGTGTCACCGGCAGTTGCGGCCCCAACCAGTCAAACATGCGGTCGGCGACAACATTGCCGCTGTCGATCACATCGGACACTTTCAGAATTTCCGTAATCAATGTCCGGTACAGGTCTTCGCTGGCTTCACCAATTCGCACGCCGGAGACCAGAACGCGCCGGGCTGCCTGTATGTTTCCGGTGGGATAAACCTGAATTTCGGTCAGGCTGCCCTGGCCAATTTCGTGAGTCAGATCATCCAGTAAACCATTTTTCTCAAACTCCAGAAACGCTGCGGCGACTGCGGTTTGAAGAGATTTCAGTTTTTCATCTTTGCTGATCGACAGTTTGAACGCGTCAAATTCGGCGGCGCGAACATCCTCGTCGATCGCCTCTTCGGTAGGTTTGTAGAATTTGTGCCAAACCCCCGACTCGCGTACGTCGAGATAACTCTTCTGCCTGACCTCGAAGATATCATCGATCAACGCCAGCTTCAGTTGCTCCAGTGGCAGTGGGTCGTTGATGTAGTAGCACAGCGTGTTTTGTCGGGCGCGACGACGATTAGCGTCGGTCGCTTCAAAGTCATCGAATTCAAACCGCACCCGCGCACTGAGATCGCGCTGCGGGGCTTCCCGGACACGATAGGAGAATGGCGGTGCCCAACCAAACATGACCACCCACAGAATGACCGTGATCAACGCGCACAAACCGATCCGGTTCCAGACATCCGGATTGGACAGGAAGTCTTTCACTTTGGCGAAAGGTTTTTTTCGCGCTGGCAGCATCCAGCGGTTGCGATTATTGGCGGCGTTGGACATCGTTCGAGGCACGGGCAGGGGAGAATCACCGATTGATTTAACAAAGGCAATCGATCAACCACGTCAGGACATGCAAGCGATGTACGACGCGGTCAAGCCGTGCTACTCCTTTCAAATGTTTTCCGGGGCGTTGGATTCAAGCGCGCCGTTGCCGTTGTTCGGCGCGGATGGGGGAAGCGGTTTTATCGCGGCACCGTTGGCAGCCGGAGCTTTTTGATGACCGTTCTGACGACCGTTTCCAGATTGAGCCTCGCGCTGTTGACGCCCCTCGCGCGGGGCGTCGTAGGCGTTGACGATACTGGTCACCAAACGGTGGCGGACGATATCTTCGGCTGTCAACCGCGCGATGGCAACACCGTTTATCTTGCCCAGCCGCTTTAGCGCATCCACCAGTCCACTTTTTGAGTGCTGGGGCAGATCGACCTGAGTCGCGTCACCGGAGACAACAATTTTCGAGTGATGCCCCATACGGGTCAGAAACATCTTCATCTGGGAAACGGTCGTATTTTGAGCCTCGTCCAGAATGATGAAGGCATTGTTCAGCGTTCGGCCACGCATATATGCCAGCGGGCAAACCTCGATCACGCCACGTTCTATCAGATTCCGTGCTTGTTCGTATCCGATCATCTCATGGATCGCATCCAACAGCGGACGTAAATACGGGTTGATTTTTGCTTGCATGTCGCCAGGCAAGAAGCCCAAGCTTTCGCCAGCTTCCACGGCCGGACGGACCAGCACGATCCGTTGCACCATCTGGTTTTTGAGTGCTTCGACAGCCATCGCAACAGCGAGATACGTCTTACCTGATCCGGCAGGACCGACGGCGAATACCAAATCGTTTTTGCGGATCGCGTCAACGTAGCGTCCCTGGCCGGCGGTACGCGGGCGGATTTCTTTGCCGGTTTGCAGGGTTTCGATCGAGGCGTGTTTTTTTGCAGGGGCGGATTTACCGGTGGCTCGGGCAAGCGTCTCGTTGAACAGGTCGGGCGTCAGGTTGCCGCGGCGACGGACAATTTCGGTGAGTTGTTCAAGAGCATCGATGGCTCGGGCTACCGATTTGTCATCGTCGCCGGTGACGGTAATTTTGCCGTTGCGGTGGATGATGTTGACGTCAAACTCCTGGCGGAGACGACGAAGGTGCTGATCTTTGGCACCGAAGAGCGGCAACACGATTTGCTGCTCAATAGGAGAGATTGTGGCTTCAGTCATTAATTATCGCGATGAGTTTTCCACCGCTTTCCTGATGCTCGAATAGTAAACGCTGCTGTTGCAATTATAGCTAATGGTTAAGTGAGGGCGTCAATTCTGCGGGGTTCGCCTTTTTTTGTCAGGTTGAGAATTCGGGTTTTAGGGATTCTGAATCTCCGGCAAACTGGTTGTAACGAAAAACGGGCCTCGTGTAGAGACTGGAACCGCAAAAATCCGCACGATGTCCGAATGGCGTATTTCCGGCTTTTCCCTAGGATTAAGCCGAGCAGCGCACCGCAAGACGTGGTGGAAACGCTATCTTTCAGACGACTTTAAAAACGCCGGGATTCCCCGGAATATCATCCGCGCGATCAGAATCATGATAATTGAGCAAAAAAACTACCCAAATCTGATGCCCGTTGCCGTCGTGACCCACTTTGATGCGTTGCTGGGGGAGTCCCAAACACCGGCTGATATTTTTGCGATGCTGGACACTAAATTTGAATCTCCCATTGGCAAGGACGAAAACACCAAGACACTTGTGCGTGACGTGCTGCGGCAGACGGGCTACAAACCAACCGGTCGCGGCAAACCCGCATCCGAATATCTGGTCAAAGCAGTTTCGCAAGGACGGTTGGGGACGATCAACGTCTGCGTGGATATTCTGAACATCGTTTCACTGCACAGTGGTTTCCCGATCAGCGTCGTTGATCTGGATCTGGTAGATGAGCCACTGTCCATCCAACCTGCGGCGGCAGAGACCCGTTTCATTTTCAATGCCAGTGGCCAGGAAATAAAACTCGATGGGTTAGTTTGCCTGTTTGATCGACAGGGCCCGTGTGCCAACGGCGTCAAGGATTCTCAGCGCACCAAAACCAGCGACACGACAACCCGGACGCTGACCATTGTCTGGGGCGTGCAAGCGCTGGCGGAACAGGTGAATGCCACGGTCAGTTGGTACGCGGAACTTCTGCGAAAGGTCGGCGCGCGTGTCGAACCGGCAAGCATTTCCGTCACATAGGCCGCGCAACGCAGGCTGCATCGCCGATTAAACTATCGGGATGAATTTTCCCCGATCACAAGTTAAACTTTACTGCCCGCGAAAGCTGGCCACCTCATCATCTGCTCCAACCCGGCTAACCG
>CALCJM010000076.1 GCA_937967505.1 uncultured Pirellulaceae bacterium
AAGTATCAGACTCGTGTTATGAGGGAAGTGGAACCTGATTGACGACGCTGATGATGGCAGCTTCCATTTCAGCTTTACGGGCAAGCGATCCACTTTCGGTCAACTGTACCCGATGGGACAGGACTTTGGTGGACAAGTCTTTGGCATCGTCGGGAATCGCGTAATCGCGTTTATCCAGAAACGCAACGGCCTGAACAGCGCGATACCAAGCGAGAGCTCCACGCGTGCTGACCCCCACATTAAACCGGTCAGACTGGCGCGTCAGGTTGACGACATCCATCATCCAGCCGGCAATCGCAGGATCCACCTTGACCTCCCGGACGGCCGTTTGAATGTTCGAGATCGTATCTGGCGAACACACCGGATCCATGCGCTCAACCGGATCACCTTGCCGGTGATTGGTAAGAATATCAGTTTCATATTGCCGATCGGGGTACCCCATCGACAGGCGCATCAGGAAACGGTCCAGTTGACTCTCGGGCAAGGTATAAGTCCCTTCGAATTCGTAGGGATTCTGAGTGGCAATGACCATGAAGGGAGGTGACAGGGCCCACGTTTGGCCGTCGGCGCTGACTTGCGTGTCGCTCATCACTTCCAGCAGGGCGCTCTGTGTCCGCGGTGGTGCTCGATTAATTTCATCCGCCAGCACAAAATTGCTGAAGATGGGGCCCTTATTGAACACGAAATCGTTCGTTTTGCTGCTGTAGATGGAGCTACCGGTGATGTCGCTGGGCAGCAGGTCGGGCGTGAACTGGATGCGGCTGAAATCGCCAACAACAGCTTGTGCGATCGCTTTGCCCATCAGCGTTTTGCCAACCCCCGGCACATCTTCCAACAAGATATGTTCACCCGCAAACAGGGCCGTCAAGCACAGCCTTACCACCTCCTGTTTTCCCAACACGACGCTGGAGATTTCCCGGTGGAGAGTCTCTGTGATTTGATAAAGGTTGGGCAGTCCCACAACCGTTTCCAAAAGATCAGTGTTCTTTTTATCCAAAATCGTGTCCGCCGTATGCATGCGCTCCTACCGCCCGCAAACCGAAGTTGCAAACGCGGCTCGCTGATGTAGTTTCCCGCCTGTTCGGACTTTATTCTACCGGTAAGGAGGGCATTTGTCAGCTTGTAGATGGCTGATTCGTGCAAGACAAAACGCGGGAAAGCGTTGAAGACGCATCCAAACAGGTGCCCACGGCCCTCTAAGAGAATATTAAGCGGCCGTAAACAACCGTCGCCAAGCACTATCGTCGGTGAACGTGCAGTTTTGCAATTAGTCGGCGGCGCGAGCAATCGCATCACAGCGCGAGCAATCGCCTGGCGGCGCGGCACACGCCAAAGCGGAATGGGTTATTAATGCACGTTTGCTGATCGATGGGCAGCAAGAACCACGGGGCTACTTGACGGTGATACCGCTCGTTTTCCAGGGCAATTCAAAGATGCCACCGTACTCATTAAGCCCCCAAGCCATCCTGAATGCTGCCGCCGTCACCAGCAATAACGCACACAGCAGCATGCCGTCAAATATCGTGACATTGGAAAGCAGGCCTTTGCGTTTCGGCAGCACGAAGCCACCATCGTCATCCCCGGAGCCGGAATCCTTCGCTTGGCTGGCATCAGACGCATCCGACATGCCGTCCACTGCTACGCGATCGACTCCCGATTCGCTGGCGCTCCCCAGATCTTCCATGCTCAGCTGAGACGAATCGCCGAAACTGGATTCGCCCGGAATGTCGGAGAGGTCGATTGATTCGTCGTCAGCCATAATTGTGTGTCGGTAGATGTTGTGTCGTGGGCGTGGATTGGTGACCTAAACTTCGATCGAACCCATGTAGGAAAAAAGAATGATCGCCGAAATCAGCATCAATAACATGCTGATCAACATCAGAAAACTATCGAGGGTAAATCCCTTCTGCCTAACCGGTCGCACGGGAGCCATACCGCCGGCCATGGCCACTTCTTCCGAGGTCTGGCCGATGAAACCACCGGCATCCCCCAAATCAAGTCCAGCCCCAACCCCGGAGTCGATTCCGGAACCGAATTCTTCAGACCCGAATAATGCAGAAGCTTCTGAATCAGAGTTTGCTTGTGACATTGTCGCCCTTCTTGACTGCTGACTGCATGAATTCGCGAATAGTCTGTAGCACGGCAAGGTCATTCCTCACCTCACGCACCACCCCTGTTCCCACAAACACATCACCCCGAAAGATGTCAAGCTTGTGACCTTCTCGCAGCCCGTCATCCGAACCGGCCATCACCACGAAACGGGTGCCCTCGGTGCGAACAACAACCGCATTAACCAGTGGCGTGATGTCAGCAACCAGCTGGTTTTCGTCAATGTTCAAACGCTTGAAAATGCGGGCAGATTTGGCAACCGATGCACTCAGGTCCTTATTGATCGTGTCCAGTTCTTCGATCCGCGTACCAAGTTCGAATGTGGTGTTGGTCAGGTCAGTCAGTTTTTCGTAACTGGTGGCGACTTCCTTGTTCAGCTGAACATTACGTTCGGTCAGGCTTTTGTTCTGCCGGTCCAATTGTGCCGCGCGTGCTTCCGCCTGCTCCATACGAGCCAGTCGCTCTTTGGAAATGATCGTCTCTTCGGTCAATAATTTGGAAAGGTCATCCAGTTCGGTTTCCTGAGCGGCCAACTGAGATTCCAGTTGAGCCAGTTGCTGGGCGCGGGCGACTTTCTCGGCCACGATCGATTGCTCTTTCTGAATGGTGCCGGTTTTGGCAGCCCTCAGCTTGTCATCCAGCGTTTTGTACTCGATCTGAAGGTTTGTGGCCGCCTGTTTCCAGTTGCGATGCGCCGAAACGGTCATAATGGAAACCGCGAAGAAAAATGCACTCATGAGTAAAATGAGTACGGTCAGGATATTGCCTACCAGTTTCATCCAGGTCACCTCAAATGTTGCCGGATCGATCATCCGGAATGGTTGGAAACAGTTGTCGAAGGGGTCGTTTCGAAAGGAAGTCGCAACCGTATCAGGAAATCAGCCCCCGAGTTGCTCTGGCCGCCTCTCATTGGCTACAGACGTGGTGTCGGACCAGTTTTGTTGCCTTTACCTCAACAGAAGTATAGTCAACGGCGGAATAGGGTGTCAACGAATTTAGGTAAAACGCAGAAGATATCCCGGCCAACTGAACCTACAGCCCTCTGTTAGTGCATCGGAAAACAGCCAGCCAAGGTGCAGGCATACCTGTTTTTTAGCGGAAGTTATCGTGGACACCGCTGCACGGACACCACCTGAACGAATGGCTTGCGCCGCCGGATTGTTCACTATAACCAGAACACATGCTTTGTCCGGTAAAAACCAGCCCTCCCAAGCCAACCTTGGCCTTCCTTGGCCGCTGCGCGGCTGTGCTGATGCGAATTCGCAGTCGCGCGATCTGCCTCATACTTGGGCTTGGAGGATCTGGCTGTGAGCGTACAACAGGTCTTCGGCCGCGTCGAACAGGTGGACCAACAGCGCCGCCCGCGCCCACATTCCATTGCGGGCCTGCCGAAAATAGAGGGCGCGCGGGTCGCGATCGATCTCGGTGGGGATCTCGCCCACCACGCGGTCACGCGGGAAAGGGTGTAGGATCGCAGAAAACGATTTTAACTGATCGACGCGCAGACGCGTCAACCGAAACGGTTCCAGATCCATTTCCGCAAGTTCCGCTTCGGTTTCAGGAGAATTGTGCTCGCGCTGAATGCGCGTCATGTAAACACTGTCAGCCTGCGCCAAAACGGGTTGGCCATCGCAGGTTTCATCCAGACTGTCGAATTGTCGGACATCGACACCGCTGGCAATCAGGCTGGCCTCCAGTTTTTTATCCAGTCGCAACGTGTCGTGATCCGGAGCAACGAAGAACATCCTGACGCCCGGATACTGGGCCAGTACCGTCGCCAGCGAGCGTACGGTTCTCCCCCGTGCGATGTCCCCGCAAAACAGATACGTTTTTTGCTGGGGACCGGAAACCAAATCGGGGTACTCGCGTTTCAACTGGCTCAACCGCGAAGATTTTTGCGTTGACGCCTCGGAAAACCGGAAGGTGCGATAGATCGTATACATGTCCAACAATGCCTGAGTCGGGTGTTCGTCCGCCCCCGCACCGGCGTTGATGATCGGCACCGAGCGCTGTTCGGTCTCTTCGAGATCGTTCATCATATAGGCGCAAACCTCGGCGAATTTTTCCACTTGCGATCGCATGATGATCACGTCAAAGTAACTGCTGAACATACGAATCGAGTCGGTTTGCGATTCGCGTTTGACCTCCGAAGAAGTTTTCGGGTCGCGCACTTCGTTGCAGGTGATCCCTAGGATTTGGCAGGCCGCCATAAAGGACAGAAACGTCCGGGTTGAGGGTTGAGTAAAGTACAGCATGGCGCGTTTGTGAGCCAACAGTTCCCGGAGGCTGCGGTGACCTTCGACGGTGCGCGCCATGGTGCGGATCGTGTCGGCAGACCGGCACAGTTTCTCCAACAGGGGAACATTCAACTGCGAACCGAAGATAAGGTGCTTCAGACGGCCATGCCGTTGGAAATCGACGACTTTGTCGGGAGTCGGACGTTCAAGACGTTCGTTAAAAGGCGAGAACAGGTCTTCGGTCATGGCAATGAGGCATCCGCAGTTGAATTTTTTCCAATGATACCCAATCGATCCAAAAGATTGAAGGAGTCCGCTGGCGGAAACCACTCCACAACGCCGCACGGGCATCAAAGCTGTCGCAACAACGATCACCGCACACCTTCTGTTGAAGGAAAAAACGATGCTTCCGACGCTCAAGATTTTGATGCACCAACGGCACCCAAGCTCTCAAATCTCCCACAATAAAAAGAGGGCCGCAATTGACTTGCGGCCCTTTGCTGGACGGTTCAGACGTTACGTTTCCGGTGGCCTGATCGGGCCACTCAAAAAGACCAAGTTGAACGACTTCTCTCCCGGCTGATCAAACGGCCGAAACACAACTGGCCAAAACACAACTGGCCGAAGCGAATTTGGCCAGCACGAATTCGAGTCTACTGCGGTGCCAGTGTCTGCCTGCCGGCAACCGCATGACTTTGGGCCGGACGGGCTCGTCCGATGACCTGATTGAGAACCAGCGGGTGAGCTCGTCGCGCCGCTTTAATTCCCATGGCAATACCGGCATCACTGTCGATCGCGTCATCCTGGTTTTCACTGCCGTACTTGCCAGCCTGAACCACCTCGTAATCCGCGTCCACACCTACCTCACTGATCGCTTGGCCGTTGGGGGAATAGAATTTGGCGGTCGTCAGCCGCACACCGCCCCCCGATACGTTCAACGGGAAAATACCCTGCACGCTACCCTTGCCGTAGCTGCGAGTGCCGACAATTTTTCCACGTTTGTGATCGCGAATCGCCGCAGCAAAAATCTCGCTGGCACTGGCCGAATTTTCGTCCACCAAAACCACCAAAGGGACACGCCATGTACGCTCCAGATTGGCCCGGTGAGTGTAATTTTCCATCGTGTTGCGGCCACGGGTGGTCACAATTTTCCCGGATGTCACAAACATGTCGGCAACTTCAACCGACGCTGACAACAGCCCACCCGGGTTACCCCGCACGTCGACAATCAGCGCCCGCATGCCTTTTTGATGCAGATCCCATAGTGCTTTGTCGAAATCGCGAGCGGTTGTTTTCTGAAAGTTGGTCAGACGGATATAACCCACCGCATTTTGAGCGTCGATGATCTGTACCTGATCCACGCTGGGAATTTCAACTCTGCGGCGCTGAAGACGGAGCTGCACCGGCCCCTCTCCGCGATCAATCGTCACCATGACGAAGGATCCTTCGGCCCCGCGAAGCATATCGGCCGATTTCTCACTGCCAACCTGTTTTACGGGAGATTGATCGACGGCGACAATGCGGTCGCCTTTAATCAATCCGCCGGTGTCCGCTGATCCACCGGGAATCACACTGACAATTTCCAGATCACTGGCATGCGTGCGCAGCTCCACGCCAAGCCCCACAAAGTTACCCTCGATCTGGGACATGGTCTCGCTGTACTGGTTGGAAGACATAAAAGCCGAATACGGGTCAAGTGCAGAGATCGCCCCACAAATAAACTCGTACGTGGATGCCTGCGGGGACAATCCCAGATTCTGTGAGAGGGAACGGGACACATTGCCGGCAAACCGGTAGGCATCTTGGCGATCGTTGACGATCGTCTGGTCCGCCAACTGTCGGTTCCGCAGAATTTCAGCCTGAATCTGCTTGCGGGTCACGCCCGGCAAGTTTTCCTTGACAAACTCGGGGGTCATCAGCGCCACTTCCAAACTGGTCAGGCCATAACTGGCTAGGTCAGCCCAATCGGGCGAATCGACATAGTAAGACTGAATTTTGAGCAGAATTTCGGCGTAGACTCCCATCGCAGTCTGGGCGTCGGTACTGTGGATCGTGTCAATGAAACTGGCATCGGAGTAGCGACGTTCCAGATCGTAATGGATGCGGGCAACCGCGCGGCGGGTCTTCAATGGCTCATTATCGGGAGCCGATTTGAGCGCCGACTGATAGACGCCCAGCGCTTCCCCCCACAGGCCTTGCTGCTCCAAGTTCTTGCCGTCAAGCAAAACTTTTTCCACATCCAGAGTCTGATTCTGGATGGCAAAGCAACGCGCTGACCAAGGGCCGGTTTGAGAAGTGAGAAGGACGGTGGCTGCCAAGAGAATTTGAAAAATGAAACGAGTGGATGAAGCACGTTTTTCCAAACGCGGTTCGTTACATTTTTGGGCAGACAGCATCGGCTGTAGCATATCCATAAAAGTTGCTTTCCTAGTGAAGGCGACTTCTTCTGCGTGCGGTGCCACTTTGATTGGGGAGCGAGGCAGACGCACGTTAAAAAGAAGTCAATCAGGAACCGGCCCTTCGAACGCAAGTACTTCACGCGTTCAAAAAAATAGACCGGTTAAAAATAGATCACGTTTATACCGCGGTCAAAAAAATCAATTCATTCTTTGACCGCGTGATCCATACAACCCAGCAAAGCACTGGCTGACCGTTGGGTCGCAACGGTCGGCGAAAGAAAGCAGCTTTGCAGGTTGGCTGGTGCATCCATGCCGCGGTTAGTACGAAACATCCAAAAGATGGTTCGTCCAAAATTATAACCCCTGTGATCGGGAAGCGTTAACAAAAAAGCGATACTGAATTCACCGTAAAAACACATGTTTCCCGATGAAAGCAGTGATTGCTGGCGCGACGATGGCCACAACGGGCAGCGCCTGCCATTTCTGTTTTTATGCTGCCATAAAAATGGCCACATCAAAACACCCGCATGAAAACATTGACACAAAAAAACGCCGCGCTAGGAAGCATCGGCGTTCAAAATGGTCTTGGCCCTGTGCGGGTCTGCTACACGCGCTCGTTGACTACCGGTGATGCCATGTTGGCCATCGGCACCGTAGCACCAAAGGGGAATTTGGGTGTGGGCGTCTGCACTTTCGGTTTGGAATCGTTTGCTTTGTCCGCCGCCAACGCCGCTTCAGCGGCTGCCGCTTCTGCCATCTCTTTGGCACTGCGACGACGACGACGCTTGGCTTTCATCTTCGTCCATTCCTTGGTCAACACTTCGAACACCTCGGGTGACTCGTAGCGTACGGCAGTTTTGCCATCGGGAATCGGGCCAATCAGGCCGCGGAAGATAGGCATCCCACGCAACTCCAGATCGGTACTACAGTCGTCCAGGCCCACCTGTTCGTGCATTGCTTCAATGGGTTCAAAGGAATCGAACTCCTTGGTTCGCATGTTGCCATCGGCGGAACGTGTGACGACACGGATAATACGGTTTGACATGGATAGACCTCTGCCGGAACGGGATGGATGGTGCGATGCAAATAGTCCTCGTCAGGCCAACCTGACGCGGCTTTGACAGCGCCCCCGCTTCTCCAACATGAGGGTCTCGAATCCTTCGAATCACTGTGTACCGAAAGTAGTATCGACGGCCCGGAAGCGAGAGTGCATTCATTGCGTGCTGGCGTCTATGACCGTTGCGACCGACCCATTCAGAACAACGCTGATGAGTGACTGGGATCAAGCCGGGAATGTTTTTGGGAATTGTTTCAGGAAGAACGGATCCTCGGGATTGCATGGCGCTCGCCTGTACTCGGAGGCCGCATTGGCCTGACCTCCACGGCTTGAAACAAACTTCAGCAGTGGTTCGATGATGACATGGCCAAAAGGCGGCCGGGCTGGATTCTTACGCTCCACCGTCTGGCGACGGTAGCTACGTTTGTTGCGATGTTTGGAGATCCATCGACATCTCAAACGTGTTCGAAGCGCACCGGGAAGAAGTGCGTGACAAGATGCACCACTGCGGATGCGATTCCACACAGGATCACCGTCAACAGCAACAATGACAACAGCGGGCTGATGGCTACAGCCAACCACCATGCGAACTGGGGATACCGCTGAAGCACAACTCCCAGCAACAGCCCCCCCAACGCGACGATCACAGCGAAGATCATCACGCCCCGTTTGGCACCTGCGTAGTCGCTGCGACTGGGGGCCATGTGCGACCCAACACACAGCACCAGGTACAGAAACCCCCAAAACCTTCCGGACCCTAAATGCTCTGGAGAGAAAATGTGGCGGCACAGGCCGGTCGTAATCGCCACCATCCGGTCCAGCGGGCCGGTACCAACCGTCTCCGCACCGGCCACATGCAAGACGGCCTCACGCGCGGCATCGGGATAAAACATCCACAACAGCAGGCTCAGCGCGATCGAACCTCCGATCAGCGGCGCGATACCGATAAACAAATTCCCCAACTCTTCAAATTTATTGCCGTGCCGAAAGGAGTGTCGCACGTAGCCCAACCGGCGCGCGTCCTCGTCGGGCTCAAACAGACTGATTTCGTCAATTCGATGGCGGAAGACCACGCACATTGCGGCGTGGCTCAATTCATGGACTGGCGTTCCCAACCAACCGGTCCACATAATGCTTCTCCAGCCAAACCGCTCCGCCAGCCGACGTTGGGTCAGACGCTCAATCCGGTGAATAATCCACGCAAACGCCAGCAGCGGAATCGCCAGCATCAACAGCAATTGCAATGTGGTAGAAACCAGGTTCGGCATTGTTTCCAGGGCTTTCAGATCGGTAAAGGACACCATTTGATCCAGAGAGAAGACTTTCTGATGTCTGGCCCGCAGTATAGACTTTAGCGACCATGAATCGAAAACCCAAATTAAAAATTGATCGCGCCTTTGACCGGAGCGACCTAGCTCCCGGCGAAAACTTGTGCGAACACTGCACCGCCAAGTGCTGTCGCTATTTCGCATTGCCGATTGACACGCCGAAAACACAGCGCGATTTCGACTTCATGCGGTGGTATTTACTTCATGATCGCGCCTCGATTTTTGTGGAGGGGCCGACATGGTATTTGCTGGTGCATACAACCTGCAAGCACTTACAGGACGACCACCGCTGTGGAATTTATCACACGCGCCCGCAAATCTGCCGGGAGTACACGACCGACGAGTGCGAATTTGAGGACTCGTTTACCTATGACCAGTATTTTGAAACGCCCGAGCAGATCCATGAGTTTGCCGATGCGTTATTTAACTCTCCCGAAACGTTCCGGACGCCTCGTCCGGACCCCACGCAGCTGCCGATCATTTAGCAGATTATTTCACGTCAATCGTTCACGGGATCCGCCCGGGAACGCAATGCAGCCGAGGCTCTGCCTCCTGTTCCTGAAGTGCGTGATTCTGCGAATCGCAAAACGACCCTTTCATCCCTCCCATTTTGATTGATTACCACCGACATGATTGTGCCCCGTACTCTTAAAGGGTTCCGAGACTATTTACCCGAAGCGATGATCCCGCGCGAGCGTCTGATGGAGATCGCTAGGGAGGTCTATCGCAGCTACGGCTTTTGCCCAATCGATACCCCAACGCTGGAACACGCTGATATTCTGTGTGGAAAAGGCAGCGCGGAAACGGACAAACAAATGTTCCGTTTTCAGGATCATGGCAAACGCGACGTTGGAATGCGGTTTGATTTGACGGTCCCACTGGCGCGTTTTGTGGCACAACACGGCAATGACCTAGGGATGCCCTTCAAACGCTATCACATTGCAACAGTCTGGCGAGGTGAAAAACCGCAGGCCGGCCGTTACCGCGAATTCGTTCAATGTGATTTCGATACGATTGGCACCACGTCAATGGCCAGCGACATCGAAACGGCGTTGGTAATCCATGACCTGATGCGCAAAATTGGGTTCAAGAAATTTGTTGTGCGGACCAACAACCGTAAGGTGCTCAACGGCGTGCTGGAGCAGAACGATTTAATAGAGCACAGTGTAGGGGTACTTCGATCCCTAGATAAACTGGCCAAAATCGGACCGGATAAAGTACGTGAGGAAATGATGGCCACCTCGGGCGCCAGCAGTGCGCAGGTTGATGAAGTGCTCAAGCTGACTGCGATCAAGGGATCCAATCAGGAAATCCTGCAACAGTTGGAACCGTTGTGCAGCAAAAACGCAATGGCCCAAGAGGGACTCGACCAGTTGACGCAACTGGTCAGTGCCACTGCCGCAGTAGGAATCCCGGGTGACAATTTCCAGGTGGACGTTTCGATCGCTCGAGGTCTGGATTACTACACAGGCACCATCTTCGAGACGTTTTTGTCGGATTTACCGGGAATTGGATCAGTTTGTTCAGGCGGCAGATACGACAATCTGGCTCAGCTGTACACCAAACAGGAATTGCCCGGGATTGGCGCGTCGCTGGGGTTGGACCGGCTCCTGACCGCCATGCAGGAACTGGGTATGATCGAACCGACTCGCACCACCGCGGACGTCTTGGTGGCTCAGTTTGACGCCGGCAGTCTAAATGAATACCTGAAGATCGCCGCGTCTCTGCGGGCGTTGGGAATTTCCACCGAGATATTCCCAGAAGCGAAGAAACTCAAAGCACAGTTCAAATATGCTGATCGCCGGGGCTTTCGGGCGGTTGTTTTAGCTGGAAAAGACGAGTTGACATCTGGTCGATTGAATGTGAAATGGTTGGAGGACGGCAGCCAGTCGGAGTTGCCCCTGTCCGGAGACCTGGCAGAGCTGGGGCAGTGGCTACAGGGACGTTTGAGATCACACGCGTAAGTTAATATTGCAGTCGGTCGCAGTCAATGTGCAATTGAACCGAAGCACAACCATCACAACTATCTAACAGAAAACTGGCAATGCAAGAACAAAGTCTATTGGGATACGCCTTGGTACTAGTGCTGATTTTTCTGGGCTTCTTGGTGGTTTGTCTGCCTCGTCCACGCGGAATCGCATTTGAAAGCGAGGAAGCCGAAGAGAAGCACATGAAGCGTCTCAAAAATGCGCAAGCCAAGAAGAAAAAATCGCGGAAGAAAAAAGGCAAAAAGAAATCGGCCAAGAAAAAGTGAACCAGCCCCAATCAAATCGCTATCAAAATTACTGCCGAGGGCTTATTGGCCTGGTCGGGGTCGGTTTGATGCTGGCGACCGTGGCTGTGTTCTTTCCCGTCAGCGTGATGGCCGCTTGCCACAGGTGGCTGGGGCTGGGGAATTTTCCCGATGCCCCAATCACGATCTACCTGGCGCGATCGACCAGTCTGATGTACGCGATGCATGGGACGGTGATGTTCTTCGTCGCCTGGAACTATGACCGCTGCCACGCACTGGTTCCACTGATTGGTGGATTACACGTTTTACTGGGCGTCGCGCTGATCGGTGTCGATCTTAATGCCGGCATGCCCCTCTACTGGACTGTAGGCGAGGGACTCCCAATCGCGATGGTTGGCGGAGCAATCTTGTGGCTATTTGGTCGATCGTCGCCGACGAACAAAGGCCAGTCCTCCAAGGCTTAGAAGCATTGCGAAAGATGACGGTTCGGGAACGGCAGCAATCACGATGTTGTCGATGGCAACGTAGGCCGGGACATCGCTGAAACTACCAAAAGCAAAATCGCTGACCTGACTCGAAGTTGTCGCAATAGCAAGTGAGCGTGAAGGGCTCAATCCACCAAGGTCCAGCGTTTGCCATTGATCCAGAAAAAATCCGTCGTCAAAGTTGGCGAGATCCAGTTCTACCGCGCCCGTCACGCTGCCGGTCGCATTTTCTCCTGCGTACCCCGTAATCGTCAAACGGAAGAAGTCACCGGCGTCGAATTGCTGATTGGCATCGAAGTCTGAAACGGGTGAAGGTGCGGGGTTAAACGAGCTATCGACCCCATCAAGTCCAGCTTGGGTGAAGCGTTCCACGAATGTGGTGTTTGCCACGTCAATGGAAACCAGTGAGGAGTCTTGCTCGAGGTTAAGCACAGCGGCTGTCAGGGGCCGGCGGACCCCGTTGGCGTCATCTACCGCAGCAACATCGGATTGAGTGAATGCGATCGCATACGTTTCGTTTGCGACGGTTGCTCCGGTAGAAGCCGAAGCGCCTCCCCCGGGAAAAGCAGCATATTGATTGACGAACCCCGGCGTTGTGGGATCGACCACATTCGAGACAGCAAACCCGCTCCAAAAACTGAAAAACGGTGCCTGAGTGAATTCGTTACGCAATGAAACGGACGCCCCGGGGTTGCCAACGGTCGCCGATTGCGTGAAGACAGTGCCGGCGCCCGGGTCGGTCGGGTCCGATGGCGCCGAAGTCCCTGTAAACAGTGGGTTGGCTGATGCATTAAACATCGGATCGCCATCGTTGAAACTGTTTGTCGAAGGAAGCAACGATTCGAAATCGATTATCGTTTGGGCTACGCTCGTGCCGGTGGTCATTGCCACAATTCCTGCAACGACCGTGGCAATCAGGGTTGTAGAAAAGGCGCTGCGTGGATTCGGATTGATCATGATGTCTTGCTTGTTTAAAAAGTAGTCGTAGTTGAAAAAATAGTGTCAGGAAAAACTCAAAAGTCGTTGAAGACTTCCCCGGAGGCTCGAGTGCAGATTGCACCGAGGGTATACAGTTCCATTTCCTCAGGAAGAAACCTGACGTGGCCATCGGCGAAACTCCCGTTGGCTCCCCCAGGATGGTTGCTGCGGATATCGTTTTCAAATGCGGGGGCTGCATTGATCGCAAAAGCTTGGTCAAAGACATTTCGTCCATTGATCCATTGTCCGTCACTAAAGTTACTGTCCTCCGCAACGATCAGCGTGTTCGAGGACCCGTCGGTCACATCGGCGATTCGAAAAGCTTGATCAAACACCATCATTCCCTTGGGGGGAGTGTTGGGGCTGTTAATGCGTTCACCAAAAATACCGCCGTAGTCTGAGGGGCCGCGCGTTGATTCGACTCGGTCCCTTGAAGACGGGCAAATAAATGTTGCGATCGACGTGGCTGCTGCTTCGGCGTTGTTCGGGTGGTCAAAGGGAAGATTCAGATCCAGTTTTGAAAACACGTTTTGCTGATCTAAAAATGGCAGCAGGTATACGGACCAAGCCAAATTCTTGAGGTTAGGATCACCTCTAAAGAACGGCCTTGCTTCAGTGACGCCTTGGGGAAACTCCATTTTGGCACTGTGGTGGTTTTGGAGTGCCAGCCCAATCTGTCTGAGATGGTTTGCACAGGTGATCCGGCGCGCCGCTTCACGTACTTGCTGGACGGCCGGCAAAAGCATCCCGACCAACACGCCAATAATGGCGATCACGACCAATAACTCGACCAACGTAAACCCTAAAGATGTACCCTTTGCACATCGATGAAGTGGGGGCCCTCCCGTGACAGGGCCGTGCTGTTTGGCCCGTAGCGGCAGGCGCATATTTTTCTGGTCAAAAAAACGTCGCATGGAAAAATTGTTTCCTCGATGCGCTCGTCCCTCGCAGAGCGGATACCGAAAATGAACAGGCAGGTATTCTGACTTCCTTCTGGTCCGTCGCCGCAACGTGCAGTCGAACGAACAGAGTGGATCCGCCTTCTCACTCGACTTTCTTTTGAAAGCCGGGCAATGGCTTGAGATGGATCCTGACGCGAAGGTTACAGCGGCGGGGCCGTGACGGAATTGCACCGAACTTCCCTTTAATTAGTCTGCGAGAGTGCAGACCAATCACCTGTCCACTGGAGCCAATAAACTATCAAGGCTTCAAAATTTGTCCATGACCTAAAACCAGTTTCGCGCGGCGAACTGCCCAAAGTTCGGTTCGCGCCCTGCACTACTCGCGTTTCACCTGCAAAGCCCAATCCCGCGGCCGTGGCGGCCGAGCCGAAAAGCGTGCATCACCATGCCACCACTGCGGACCATCGAAGGCGAATTGGAGTTTTGCCACACCGAACAAGCTGATCGAGAGGTCATCACGCTTGTAAAGTTGCCCGGACAAATATATGGGTCAATATTTGGCTAATTACCTTGGGTGAATAGTGAAAAAGTGTGTTGCAGCACGGAATTTCGCGGTGGAATCGAGGTTAATCGTAAAAACATCCCCTTTATCGTTAACTATTACTCTGGTAGGGAAGTCCATTCTCTGGCATAATCCCCCGCTTTTCAGCAAGAAATCCGCTCCATAGCAACACTTTGAGCCCCAATCGACACGGGGCAGGGTATGGAGCCTCGATGCACGATGCCACGATTTAGCGATCCCACCCCCACAGCGTGTGATCCTCCGGAGCGACAGGCATCCATTTATATAAAGGAGACGGTATGCAGTACAAAATTCTTAACAGCGGTGGTTTGGGAGTCGGTGGACGCCAGAACGAACTGATCGAACTGGCTTTGACTCATAAATACGATGGTGTCGAAATTGACATGAACGATTTGATTGGTCGTCATGACACGCTGGGCAAGGAGTTTGCCTGTCAGTTCCTGCAGTCGGCTCGCATTGACCTAGGAACATTTGATCTTCCGATCGATTTCGGTGCCACAGACGCTCAATACGCCAAACAGTGCGCGCGGTTGGACACGATCATTGATTTGGCCCAGACCCTTGGAACGCATCAGGCATGCATTCGCATCGCCCCCACTTCAAGCGAATTTGCATTTCAGGAAAACTTTGAAAACCACCGCGCCCGCATCAGCGAGGTTGCCGACAAATTCCAAGCCGCTGAAATGCGAGTGGGCCTGTTCCTGCAGGCCTCGAAAATCGGCAAAGCCACCGGCGACTACAAGTTTATCCAGACCGCCGAAGAAATTATTACCCTAGCGAAAACGATCGGCCACACCAACGTCGGCCTGTGCATTGATGCGTATGAATGGTGCGTTGGCGATGGAGCCTTGGATCAATTGTCTGAACTGGACGTTAACCAGATGATTACAGAAGTTCGTTTTGCGGATCTGGCCGCCACAGCGGACAAAGCCAATTTAAACAGTAGCGATATGCTGCTGCCCGGCGACGGTGAGGATTCGTTCTCGGTCAAGCTTGCCAACCTGCTGAATTCCAAAGACTACCAAGGGCCAATCGCCGTGGCCAGTAACGTCAACACCTATAGTGACGGCAACCGTCACCGCACTGTTGAAAAACTGAGCTTCCGTCTGGCGCAGTTGGCCGCTGGTGAAGACCCAACCGCCAATCCGGCAGGTGAAGTTGAAGAAGTCGCCGTAGCTGAGGGCGAAGAGTCAAATAACGAAGCAAAAGCAGATGCAACTGACGCGTCCAAGGACAAACCGGCTGATGACGCAGTCGCTACCGCGTAGGCACCTGCACTGTTCCCACATACGCGTGCGATAAAAATTGATTCAGGGCAGGTTTTTCTTTGAAGCCTGCCCTGATTTTGTTTAGGCTGATCCCGGTTTGTTGTCACTCAATCCCGGGCAAAGACCTTGTACACAGATTGACCCCCACAGGCGACCGGGCAACGGTCTGCCTGATTTGTTTTTGAGGATTTCCATGGCAGGCGAACTAAACAAGTACAGCAAAACGATCACACAACCACCCGTTCAGGGCGCTTCCCAGGCAATGTTGTACGGCACCGGCATGACCAGTGCCGATATGGACAAACCCCAGGTGGGCATCGGCAGCGTCTGGTATGAGGGCAATACCTGCAACATGCACCTGAACAAGCTGTCCGAAGAGGTGAAAAAAGGCGTCGTGGAAGCCGGTATGGTTGGCATGCGATTCAATACCATCGGTGTCAGTGACGGCATCTCCATGGGCACCGATGGAATGAGTTACTCACTTCAGTCCCGTGATGTGATCGCCGATTCGATCGAAACCATCATGGGTGGTCAATGGTACGACTCCATTATTGCCCTTCCGGGATGCGACAAAAACATGCCGGGCTGCATCATTGCGATGGGGCGTTTGAATCGTCCGGGACTGATGGTTTACGGTGGCACTATTCGCGCCGGAAAACTGAACGGCTGCAAACTGGACCTGGTTTCTGCCTTTCAATCCTATGGCGAATATGTCACCGGAAAAATTGACGATGCCCAGCGCCGCGCGATCGTTAAAAATTCCTGCCCGGGTGCCGGTGCCTGCGGCGGCATGTACACTGCCAATACGATGGCCAGCGCAATTGAAGCACTCGGCATGGCGCTGCCTTACAGTTCATCCATTCCAGCCGAAGATCCGGACAAGATTGACGAATGTCACCGCGCAGGTGCGGCGATGCTGAATCTGATGGAGAAGGATATCAAACCGCGCGACATCATGACACGCAGCGCGTTCGAAAATGCGATGGTGCTGATCATGATCTTGGGAGGATCAACCAACGCGGTGCTGCACCTGATCGCGATGGCCCGCAGCGTTGATGTTCCACTGACACTGGACGACTGGCAGGCGGTCAGCGACCGCACGCCATTGCTGGCCGACATGAAACCCAGCGGTAAATTTGTTCAGGAAGATCTCCACGCCGTCGGTGGAACGCCGGCGGTTTTGAAAATGCTTCTGGCGGAAGGTTTGATCGATGGTAGCTGCCTGACTGTGACCGGGAAAACGCTGGCGGAGAACCTAGCCGATTTGCCGGGACTGGCCGAGGGTCAGGAAGTGATTCGCGCGTTGAACGATCCAATCAAGAAGTCTGGCCACCTGCAAATTCTGTACGGCAATCTGGCTCCTGAAGGTTCGGTTGCAAAAATCACCGGCAAGGAAGGCCTCGAGTTTACCGGCACGGCCAATGTATTTGATTCGGAAGAGGCAATGGTGGCTGCATTGGCGGATCACCAGATCAACAAAGGCGACGTGGTGATCATTCGCTACGAAGGCCCCAAAGGTGGACCGGGCATGCCGGAAATGCTGACGCCAACTTCCGCCATCATGGGTGCCGGCTTGGGCAACGACGTGGCTTTGCTGACCGATGGCCGGTTCTCAGGGGGGTCGCATGGTTTCATCGTCGGACACATCACTCCCGAGGCCCAAGAGGGCGGCCCTTTAGCATTGGTGAAAAATGGAGACAAGGTCACCGTCAACGCAGACACCAACCGACTAGACGTTGATTTGAGCGACGAAGAGTTAGACACGCGACGCCAGCAATGGATGAAGCCCGACTACAAGGTCAAACGCGGCACACTGTACAAGTACATCAAGAATGTGAAATCGGCTTCTGAGGGTTGTGTAACCGACGAATAACCGCTTGCCGGTAAACCAACCACCACACAAAAGCACGCATATGCGCGAGGTGATGTTTACGGCCACATTGCTCATTGTCCGCGCGACGATAGAGGCAATTTCGAACGCTTGATTTATGGAGGCTTAAAGTCCTCAGTCGTATTTGCACCGCCTGCGTAATTTTTCGGGGTGCAAGATAACCTTCATTCCACAAAAAATGCTCAGGGTTTTGATCCTGAGCATTTCAAGTTTCATTTTGACGGAAATCAGACAGCTGGTTCAGCTAGTTTCCAGTCATTTCGATCTTGTAAACGTTTGTCATCAGATCGGGGCTCTCCGCAGGATTATTGACCACAATGCCTTCAGGGGTTACCTCAAACGAAATTTTGGCATCGCTGCCGAGCATGGAAATGCTCTTGATGTTGTCTTGGGTTGCCACGCCGGCAGTCGCCGTCAATCTGGTTTGCGAGTCCTTCGGCGGCGGACCCAGAATTAACGCATAAACCACATTGCCTTTGGTCGTGTAACGCACGTCTTGGGACGTGTAGGCAATGTTGGTCGCCTGACCGCCAAAGTGGCCTTTACCAGCCTTGGTGGGACCGTGACCGTAAGTTTTGAAGGGGCGCGTCCCGTAAATGCACTCGCCGTACCGCTCCAGCCATTGCCCCAGTTCGATCAACACTTTCTGTTGGTTCTCGGGAATGGTACCGTCAGCTTTCGGAGAAACATTCAGGATCAGCTGGCCATTTTTGCTGACGATATCAATCAGCGAGTGCAGAACCACTTTGGTTGGCTTGATTCTGAGCTTGTTGGTATAGCACCAACTACCCAGACTGATCGTGTCATCGGACAACCAACAGAATTCAGTCACATCCTTGAGACCACCTTTTTCGATATCCAGCACACCAACGCTTTGTGGCATATCCTTCTGTTTGTATGTGATGACCACTTCCTTGTCTTGCTTTCTGGCGTCATTGAGATAGTGAGCGACAAATTCTGTCATTTCCTGTTCCGGGATCTCGTGCAACCAACTGTCAAACCAGATCAAATCCGGGTGATAGTTGTCGATGACTTCTTTTAGTTTGCCCAGCCACATCTCCAGGAATTTGTCGCGTGGCATCAGTCCATACATGATCGCGCGTTGGGGATCATCGAAGGCCTCGGGGTAATTCTTTTTGGCGTGCATGTAATGGCCAGTCCATTCACCGTCTTCCTTTTTCCACAGACTGTTACGGGCGTGGTGAAATGTGGTGACAAATTTCATGTCGTACTTACGGGCGGCCATGGCCATTTCACCCGTGATGTCGCGGTGTGGACCGGTGTCCATCGAGTTCCATGGCGTCATCTCACTGTCCCACATGGAATAGCCGTCGTGGTGTTCGGAAACTGGCCCGACGAATCTGGCACCCGCCTTTTTAAATAATGCACACCATCGGTCGGCGTCGAAATTCTCGGCTTTGAAATCCTTGACGAAACTCTCGTAGCCAACTTCTGTTGGATCACCGTAGTTTTTGATGTGATATTTGTTGCAGCGGTCTCCCGGTTTATGCATCCGGTGCGGATACCACTCGTTCCCGAACGCCGGAACCGAGTAGACGCCCCAGTGAAAATAGATGCCGAATTTTGCATCCCGGAACCAATCAGGGGCTGGATTGTGTTTCTCTAAAGACGCCCAATTGGCCTCATAGGGCCCGTCCGGCGTCGAAGATGCGGGCGTTACAACGGCGGCATCCTGCGCCAGCCCGGAAGTTGTGCTCAAAACTAGGCAGGTGCCCAAAGCGAAACAGCCTCTAACTAACGCGGATATGTGGCGAGAAAGGGGTAAATTCATTATTTCTTTTTTTCAGGGGGGGGAAGTTGCATCTGTCGCGATGTGACATATTGACCTGTTGCGTGTTGCGGTTTCAAGTCGATATCTCTTGCGGTTTGGATTTTAACCCAAATTAGTAACGATCAGGTCGCCTCTGCCTCGCCCTTTTGTGCGATTAGCCGCCCAACAATGTCAGCAATTGAGTAGATGCTGCCATTAGTCAGCCTGCTGACTTTTGATGGTTGATTGCGATCGCAACCAGCGGTTTTACAAATCGCACAGGCAGTCGGTGCGATCCGGTCAGAAAATTTTGAACACGAAGCCGGTTGCCAAGTCAATTGGGAAGAAGTTCTTGAGGCAAAGGTCTGCGGGAGTTTGCGGATGCGTTGATGAATCGTCTGTTTCCGCGCTGCAATATTATCCGTCATGGGGTAAATTGTTGACTTTGTTTCACCGTCAGGTTCAGCCGAAATTCATAGCAGCGTACAGCAACCAACATGAATCGATTTTCCAAGTTTTATGCCAGTTCGATTGGTAAAAAGTTTATAGCCGCCGTCACCGGTTTGATTTTATTTGGTTTTTTGGCGGGTCACGTTGCGGGCAACCTGAAGGTCTACACCGGTGCCGACCAGGTGGAAATAGAGGGCACCGAGGCGGCCGTCAACGTTCCGCATATTGATCAATACGGACATTTTTTACGGGAGGTTGGCGAACCTCTGGTGCCGAAGATGTTTGTGCTGTGGGGCGCACGGGCTGTACTACTGGCCAGTGTCATCTTACACGTGATGGTTGTGATCCAATTGAGCCTGAAGAGTGCCGAAGCGCGGCCGGTGAACTACGTCAAATCCAAAAAAGCAGCCGCCAGTTGGGCCGCACGGTACATGATGGTTTCAGGTTCGGTCGTGCTGGCATTTATCATTTTCCATCTGCTGCATTTCACCGCTGGCGCAATCGTGATAGGAGAATTTGAACATGGCAAGGTTTACAAAAACCTGCAGTCCTCATTTGCCAATCCGCTGGTCTCCCTCGGGTACGTCGTCGTGATGGCAATGCTGGCATTTCACATGTACCACGGTGTCTGGAGCCTGTTTCAGACGCTTGGCCTAGACAACCCCGATCGCAATAAAATTCTCCGCGGATTTGCGATTGTCGCGTCAATCGGAATTGCGGTTGGATTTGCATCGGTACCCTTGGCGTTTCTGGTCGGTGCACTTCCCGAACTGGGCGAATACCCCAGCTACCTACTGGAAAAATAGGCTTCGGTGGAAGCTCGAAAACCCTCCCTGTTACCAATGAGATGCAGCCCAAAATCTGACATTCAGACAATCAAAGATTCAAAGACATGCTAAACCTAGATGCAAAATTACCCGGCGGCCCAATCGAGGAAGCCTGGACCAATCACAAAGATCAGCTGCGGCTGGTCGGCCCGAATAATCGGCCCAAATACAAAGTCCTGGTGGTAGGCACCGGACTCGCCGGTGCATCGGCGGCGGCTTCGATGGCAGCGATGGGCTATCAGGTAGAAAGTTTCTGCTTTCAGGATTCGCCACGTCGCGCTCATAGCATCGCCGCTCAGGGAGGCATCAATGCCTCCAAAAACTATCGCAATGATGGTGATTCCACTTGGCGTTTGTTCACCGACACGCAGAAAGGCGGTGACTTTCGTTCACGCGAGTCCAATGTGTATCGGTTGGCTGAACTGAGTACCGCCATCATCGACCAGTGCGTGTCACAAGGCGTTCCGTTTGCCCGTGAATATGGCGGCAAATTGGCCAACCGGTCGTTCGGCGGTGTGTTGGTGGAACGTACTTTCTACTGCCGTGGCGAAACGGGACAGCAACTGCTACTGGGGGCCTATTCTGCAATGCAGGAGCAGATCTCTCAGGACCGTATCAAGATGCACACGCGCACCGAAGTACTCGATTTCGTCGTGATCGATGGGCAACTGCGCGGATTAATCACCCGGAACCTAGTAACTGGAGAAATCAAACGCCACTCGGCAGATGCCGTCGTCTTGGCAACCGGTGGTTACGGAAATGTGTTTTATCTTTCGACCAACGCCAAAGGCAGCAACGTTTCCTCGCTGATGCGGGCCTACCGACGCGGTGCGGGTTTTGCCAATCCCTGCTTCACCCAGATTCACCCAACGTCCATCCCTGCCTCTGGCGATTACCAGTCCAAATTGACGCTGATGAGTGAATCGTTGCGGAACGACGGGCGGATTTGGGTACCGCGCGACAAGGATGAAAAACGATCACCAAAAGACATTCCGGAAACCGAACGCTACTACTACCTGGAAGAGCGCTATCCGCGTTTCGGCAACCTCGTTCCGCGCGACGTGGCAGCGCGGAATGCCAAAGACGTTTGCGATCAGGGCCTTGGAGTGGGTCCAACCGGTTACGGTGTGTATCTGGATTTCGCGTCCGCGATCAAGGAAAAAGGTGCTGCCGCCGTCAAATCAAAGTACTCCAATCTGTTCGAAATGTATCAACGGATCACCGATGACGATCCAGTCGAGACACCGATGCGGATTTATCCGGCGGTTCACTATACGATGGGCGGACTGTGGGTGGATTATAACCTGATGACGACGATTCCCGGTTTGTACGCCGCAGGCGAATCCAATTTCGCAGACCACGGTGCCAATCGCTTGGGTGCCAGTTCGTTGATGCAGTGCCTGGCTGACGGTTATTTTGTCGTGCCGGTCACAATAGGCGACTACCTGTCACGAATCACTCCCGGAGAAATCGGGACCGAGCACGATCAATTCGCGAAAGTCGAAAATGAGGTGCGTGAGCAGACATCGAAACTGCTGTCAATCAATGGCGACCGATCCACCCAGTCTTTCCATCGCGAACTGGGGAAAATCATGTGGGAGCATTGTGGGATTTCCAGAACGAGAGAATCACTGGAGGAGGGGCTGGAAAAGATCCCCAAACTCCGGGAAGAATTCTGGAACAACGTGCGGGTTACCGGTGAAGGCAACCATTTAAACCAGTCTTTGGAACATGCGGGACGCGTCGCCGACTTCTTTGATTTCGGCGAACTAATGTGTTACGACGCACTGACACGCGACGAATCATGTGGCTGTCATTTGCGTGAAGAACACCAGACACCCGAAGGCGAGGCCAAACGGAACGATGATGATTACGCCTTCGTGTCGGTGTTCGAACACAAGGGTGCGGGAGAGAAGCCGGAACTGAACAAGGAAGCGCTGGAGTTTGAAGCGTTCCCGCTAGCGACAAGGAACTACAAATCATGAGAATCAAAATTCACGTCTGGCGTCAAAAATCGGCCGACGATAAAGGACACATGGAATCGCATCAGCTGGACGGGCTGACGCCGGACATGTCATTTCTGGAGATGCTCGACACACTGAACGAAAAATTGACTGCGGAAGGTACCGAACCGGTTGCGTTTGATCATGACTGTCGCGAAGGCGTCTGTGGGAGCTGTTCGATGGTCGTCAACGGCGAGGCTCACGGGCCGCGCAGCGAAACGACGACGTGCCAGTTGTACATGCGTTCGTTCGACGACGGTGCCGAGGTCTTCGTCGAACCATTCCGTGCGGCGGCATTCCCGGTAGTGCGTGATTTGGTGGTCGATCGTTCTGCATTTGACCGTATCATTCAGGCCGGCGGATTCATCAGCAATCACTCGGGGCCCAAACCGGAGCCCAATTCAATCCCGATCGAACCCATGGTGCAGGAAGCGGCCCTAGATGCGGCGTCCTGCATCGGCTGCGGCGCATGTGTGGCCGCCTGTCCCAACGGCAGCGCAATGTTGTTCACATCCGCCAAAGTTTCACACCTAGGAATGCTGCCTCAAGGGCAGACCGAACGATTTGAACGGGTGGAATCGATGGTTAACCAAATGGAAGCAGAGGGCTTCGGCTCCTGCCGGAATTACGCCGAATGCGAGGCACAATGTCCCAAGGGAATCAGCATCGCTTTTATCGGCAGGATGAATGCCGACTACCTGAAAAGTCAATTGGTCAAACCCGATGACACACGCGGCAAAATGCACGCGCAGTAAACGCCCACGTGGGAAATGAATTCGAAGTCAACGGGTGCGTAATGCAATGCGTAATTAAAGCCAACGCGATACGATTAAACAACAAGAGCCGTGAGCTTACAGGGCTCACGGCTCTTACGCATTCATCATCACACGATGCGTTAGTAGGTGAAAATCGTCGGTTGAATATTGGCAATCTCCTTCAACTTTTGCTGAAGTTCCTCTGCTTCATCAGCATGGAAATGCTCTCCTCCACCAACTTTGGCAACATCCACCATTTCACCAGACCAGCGGCTCTCGCCATTGCCGGGATAGTTCGGGTTAGGCGAAAGCCCGGTACCATCACCAAAGGTCAGCGTGTGGATGGTCATTTCCGGGTGCTGGCTTTTAACGGCTCGTGCTTCGGGAACGACTACGCCGCGCTGGTTGTTTTCACCGTCAGTCATCACCACGATGAATTTTTCCGTGAACGGGCGCGATGCATCCTCCTGGAGAACTCTTTCCAGCCCCTCTCTCATTCCTTCATGGATTGAAGTTCCACTGTTGGGGATGATCGATGCCACCTCGTCCAGTACCGCTTGATAGTCATGCGTCAAAGCGACTGGGGCCGTTGCGACATTGTCGAAGACAACCAGCGAGATCTTCTCTTCCGCTGGCGTTTTTTCCAGCACCGCGGTGAAATCCTGAATTCCACGATACAAGTAATCCCATCGGCTTTCGGCCGGTGCATGATCGTTGAACATGCCGCTTCTGATCCACGAGTCTGTCGTGAACAGGTACGTTGAGTTTGGATTTCCCTTGCGATTTCCCGTATGACTATAAATCCCGTTTTGGCCTTCCACCCCTTCCCAGCTTTTCATGTATCTGAGCATTGATTCTATTTCACGTGAATCACCGGGATTATTGTTGTGAAACTGCTCCATTTTGTCGATCACGTCAAAGCCTTGCGTGAACCATCGCCAGTTGCCATTGATGTTCTCATAGTGCTCCCAAGGAACCAAAAAACGCGGATAATAAACGACAGTACCGCGATTTCGTTCACGGAAATATCGGCGACCGGTGCCGGTAACGTGCCCAGTTTGATACCCTGCTGCAATTCGATACTGCGAATAGGTGATATAGCTCTGGACGTACATATCCCAAAGCACTGACCGTAGATCATTTCCGTCTTTGTAGGAAAGCATTGAGCCAGATTTGTCAATCACGATCGCAAGATCGCGCTCCACCTGTCTGGTGATCGAATTTCGACTGGGGGCAAAATTTCCCAGCGATCCACCGCCGTATTTGAAGTCAAACAGATGTGGTACATCCACATTGGCCGTCACACCCACACCGTTAAATGGTGTTCCGGCACGAGCGGCCGATTCGGAAACGACATTCTGATCGTAAAACGAATCTTCCAAGCGATCTCGTCGCGCCCCCAAGTTATAGAACTCGATATAGTTCGTACCGGGAGGAGTAAGATGTTGGCCCGCAACCGTATTCATTGAATAGTAGGTATCAACCGTCTGCTGAAGTTGGTCAATCACGTCGCTTGCAGTCGGATTGTCCATGTTCTGAAACACGTTCAGTGCTCGCCCTCCGGCATGAGAGGCAACATCAGACGTAATCCTGAGTTCAGTGGTCGTTAGTTGCATGTAGGCCATATTGATGGCAAACGCAGACAAAACCAGCAGGACTGGCAACAGGATCGCAAATAACGGAACGATGGCCCCGTCACGAGATTGTCCTGTATTGCTGAGTGTTTTTTTCATTGGTGGTACTCCGGAAAAGTCTCTGGCTTCAAAGTTGTTTTGGGACGCTGATCAAATCTGTGCGGCAGGTTGTCTACTCGGCATTCTGAAGATTGGTTCTCAGGGTGACTTGTGCGGAAAGCTGGAGCTGGCTGATCGAATCAGGCAGCAACCCCAGCGAAAAACTGTTGGGGGCGTATGGCACATCGACCTGGACGTTGACTCTTGTCGCCTGGCCAGGAGTAACTTGTGTGTCAGTCTCATCCAAAAACTGAACCGTTGTCGTCGGGCTAACCACCCCAAGAACATTCAAGCTGTTGGCGACGGCCTGCTGTGCGTCAGCGGCAGTTCCCCCCTGTACCATGGCAAATCGCGCACCCTCGTATGCTGCATTGGAGATGCGACTGCGAATCATGCCCAGCCGTGAGAATTCCATGCACCCAAATACAACTGATAAAAACACCGGAAGCACCAGCGCCATTTCCACGGATGTGGTGCCCCATCTGTGGTTGCAACGACGAAGAATTGATTTTCTGTTTTTCATAAAAGTCACCCGCAGTGTGTTCTGATTGTGCAATGGTGGAAGAAGTTAGTTGGCGTTGTTCAGGTTTGCAGGGAGAGGTCCGGTTTCGAAAGCAAACGAAACCGATGCCGTCAGAGTCCGGTTGGCAAAGTACCCAAAAACGTACACCGAATTGTCTGCGGTTTGACAATCGATGGTGACAGTGACGGGGTCGAGGGCAGGCTGGTTCTCAAAATTGGCGGGGTCGATTCGAATATCAACACTGCTGGTATCGACACCACGGTCGTTCAGTAGTTGGTTCACATATTGCCGCACGGCAGCGGGATCTGCATCCTGACGGGCTGCCGTTCGGGCCCCCTCGTACGCTGCAATTGTCAGCGACTCCTGTAGGAAGAATGCATTGCAGATTTCCAGCGTGGCAAACAGAATTGGAAACATGACCACAATGCATATCGCCGCCTCGACTGCGGCGACGCCGCGTCTTTTGTTGCGGGATTGGATTTGTTTTCGTTTAATCTTCATGGCATTCGAGGTGGGGATTTGGAAGTTCTGTGAGGTTGGAATTCAACCCGACTCAAAAACGTACGTCAGCTTTTTCAGTCAGGTAGGGATTTAATCAGAGGCAGGCCTCTTTTTGTTTTGCCCACATGCTAAAATCGGCGCAACCTTCAATACCCTTTCAGACTGACCTCTCGATGGCCGCAGGAAGGGCACCGCCTCCAAAACTGACCAGAAAAACCATCCATGAGTGAACTTGAGAACAGTCTGAAAGTAACCACAGCTGCCGAATTACGGTGGGAATGTGACCCGGCGCGACTGGGTTTTCAAACGACCGCCGACCTTGACCCCGCCGAAGGCGTACTGGGACAAAAGACCGCTCACGAAGCATTAGAATTTGGTATTCGCTGTCTTTCGCCCGGTCAAAACGTGTTCGTGCGGGGGGCGCGCGGAACGGGGCGAATCAGGATGGTTCGACATCTGATTCATACGCTGGCACCGAAGACCGACGGGCTGACGGACTGCTGCTACGTATTCAACTTTGACCGGCATGACCGTCCCCGACTAATCCGACTGGCGGCCGGCACCGCACCAAAATTTCGCCAGCAAATGCTGGAGCTTGGAGAGTACGTCAACGAGGGGCTCGGGAAAGCACTCGACGCGGAGCCTTGGCTTTCGCAACGGCAAGCCATTCAGCAGCGCGTCCAAGAAGCAATTCGTGCACTGACCCGTCCGCTGGAGGACAAATTGCAGGAAACCCGGATGGCGTTGGTAACTCCCAATCAGGGCAGCATCTCTCAAGGTATGATTTTCCCTGTTGTTGATGGACAACCCATTCCACCGGATCAATTGAAGGTCTTGGTCGCTCAGGAAAAAGCCAGCCAACAGCAGCTGGATGACTACGAGGAGAAATTACCGCCGTTTCAAAAAGAGCTTCAGGAAACCACGCGTGCGATCAACGACATTGTCAGGGATGCCGGGGATGAATTGAAGGAGGTTGTGCAAACGGCCGCCACCAAACTGCTGTCCAGTTACACCGCACCGATTCTCGAAACGTTCGATGATCCGGTGATCCACGAGCATGTTGCCCAAATCCTGAAAGATCTGACGGAGAACCGCTTGCAGTCGGATCCTGACAATCGACCGGATTTCAAGGAACTGTATGGCGTTAATATCCTGCTGACCCATACGGATCTGGAAACTCGACCGGTAATCGAAGAGTGCATGCCCAATTTGATCAACCTGTTGGGAACCGTGGAACCCGAGATGGGTCCGGAGGGGGCGGTGTCCGATTTTCGTGGGGTGCGGGCCGGTGCGTTGCTGTTGGCCGATCAGGGGTATTTGATTCTGGATGTTAACGATCTGTTGTCCGAACCAGGCGCGTACAAATCCCTGATGCGGACGCTGCGCACGGGATTACTGGAAATCGTGCCTCCCGAAATGGGCTGGATGCGTCAGCATGTCATTACACAACCTGAACCAATTAAAATTGATGTCAGGGTGATTCTGGTCGGCGACACACCGACCTGGTATCACCTGGATTCAGCGGACCCCGATTTCCGCGAACTGTTCAAAGTCCTTGCCGATTTTGACAGTGAAATGCCTCGTGACCAGCATGGCATCCGGCAATATGCCAGCGTACTGGCCCAGTTATGCAAAGACGAATCGCTGCCGGAGTTTCACGTTACGGCCGTCGCAGCTTTGGCGGAACACGGGGCGCGAATCGTTGCCCGGCCGGAGAAACTAACAGCACGGCTGGGACGGATCGCTGACATCGCCAGAGAAGCAGCATTTCTGGCAGACGGAAAAACGGTGCAGGCCGAAAACGTCAAACAAGCCGTCAAACGCACCAAGGATCGCGCCAGTTTGCCGTCCCGAAAATTCCAAGAAATGGTCGAACGCGGGACGATCATCGTCAAAACGTCTGGCGAACAGGTTGGGCAGATCAACGGTCTAGCAGTAATGCGCTCCGGTCCGCTGACCTACGGTTTTCCGGCTCGCATCACAACGACGATCAGTCCCGGCGCTGCGGGATTGATCAATATCGAAGGACAAGCCAGTATGTCTGGCGCAATCCACACGAAGGGGTTCCAGATTCTTGGCGGGTTGTTGCGCTACCTGCTGGCACCCGATCATCCCCTAGCATTCAGTGCGTCGATCGCATTTGAACAAAGCTACGGAGGAATCGATGGAGATTCCGCTTCCGGCGCCGAAATCGTCTGCTTGCTCAGCGCTCTGACCGGAATCCCCATCAACCAAAGTATGGCCATGACGGGGGCGATTGACCAACATGGAAACGTGGAAGCCATTGGCGGCGTGAATGAAAAAATTGAAGGCTTCTTCGACGCCTGCAACCACTTTGGCCTAACAGGAAATCAAGGCGTAATTATTCCAAAATCCAACGCAGGCGATTTGATGCTGCGCGAAGATGTCGTTCAGCAGTGCATGGATGGAAACTTCAGCGTCTGGCCCGTCGAACGCATTGAGCAAGCGGTGGAATTAATGACCGGGGTGGAAGCCGGCAAAGCAGATTCTTCAGGCGTCTATCCGGAGCACAGTGTACTGGGTCAGGCGGTTGCCAAAGCCAAAGATTACTGGCGAATGTCATTGTCCAGCCCTGCGAAACTGGCTGAAATGGTTGATATGGCGTCCGGAAATGGCCCCCACCAGGCCAATCGGGAGGATGAAAATCGAATCGGTTGAATGGAACAAAAGGTCTACCGAACAAGATTCACACCTCAGACGCACGGTTCACGCAATGTTCCGCCTGGGGTCCGGCTGACTTGAATGAGAATCAGCATATTGGGTAGCCGGTGTCAACTTACCGATCAAAGCACTGATTTCGGCAATATCGACCTCACGAATGTCTTGCGCAACAGAGGAATAGTAATCTTCGTTAATTCCCAACTGTTGCTTAATCAGACCGGCTTGGTCTGGTGAGACATCACCGACGATGCGGTCAAACTGAAAATCACGATCCCACAGGATATTGTCCGCCAGCAATTCAATAAAGTCCGACCAGCGTTCCATCACGGTGCACTCTTTTTGTGGAACAGCATCCCAGCCCTGATCAATGCCGGATTTCATTTCCGGTTTCAGATCACAATACACTCCGGACGGGTTGCGTACCGGTATATAGGCCGCGCGTGCAAGAGAGCGGATAGAGTAATCGGACAGGCCCGAGTCTTTTTCAAACTCGATTTCGGCCTCGATCAGTGTCTCCAATTCACGAAAGATCGCGTAAATCGTCCCCTCGCAGGTCGCTGTCAGCTTGGGCGGGGCCGCAGCAGGATCCAACAGGCCACGGGCAACCGTATACAACGTGACCAGTTGCTGTGTTGGCTGGAGGCAATCAAAAACCGCGACATCAGAAAAATGAGGTTCGCCGATTTCGATCCCGACCAGTATCTGGTCATGAAGGTAGTGTACCAGTTCTTTGATCAGGTAAGCTTCCGCTCCAGTGAGCGTACGTGTTCCTTGCGATGTTTCCCACACGAAATTTGCTCCGTCAAAATGTTTCCCGCGTTTCTCTCCGTCTGTCCTATTAAAGTTGCGCTGACTGGAAAGTGCAATCGCTTACTCTCCCAATCGGCAAATCGGAAGAAGTTTTCTTTACATTTCAAACACCTGTTTGGCCGCTTGGAGGCTGAGTTTCCGAAGAAATCAACCGCACCTCGCGCTGCGGGAAAGGAATAGAGATATTCGCGCTTTCCAACGCCTGATTGATGGCCACATTCAGCTCGTGAATAATGATCCACCGGCGTTCAATTGTCGAAATACAACACCGCAATGTGAAGTCAAGACTACTGTCACCGAATTTCTCAAATGTCACTACGGGAGCCGGTTCTTTCAGCAACGCACGGTTTGAGGAAACCGCATCGAGGATGATTTTCTGAACGCGCACGGGATCAGTCCCGTAAGCTACCCCGAATCTCAGGGCGATTCGATTGACGACACTGGACAGAGTCCAGTTCAACAGTTTCCCGGAAATCAAATCCTTGTTGGGAACTACCAGTTCCTGATTATCCCAATTGGTGACTGTGGTTGCCCGCATCTGAATTCTGGAAACGACTCCTGTGGTCCCGTCGATGGTCACCACATCACCCACGCGCACCGGCCGCTCCAATAACAGAATTAAACCGGAGACAAAATTGGCAACGATTTCCTGAAGCCCAAACCCCAAACCAACGGAAATCGCCGCGATCAACCAACTGTAGTTAGACCATGGAATCTTTAGATAACCCAATGCGAAAATACAACCAACCACCAGCAACACATATCGAAAAATGGAGGTGACGGCATACCGCGCTCCAGCGTCCAAGGGCAATCGCTGCAGGAGAATCAATTCCAGCATTCCGGGGATATTGCGAACGCCAAAGTAGGTCACCAAAAACATCATCGCCGAAAACAACACATCACGAATCGTGACCGCCACAATTTTCCCTTCCAGACTGATCGACCACAGCTTCCAGTCATCCATGATCTTTGACGCCGGCAGCAGATACTGCCAGATTCCCAGCAGAATCACGGCCGAGATCATCAGGAAAATCACACTGGTCAACTCACGTGCCTGACGGGACACGTCGGTGATATCCAGCCCCGGGTCATTTTGCAGATCGATATCAATGACTTCGGCGGGACTGGCTCCCCCTTCGGCGTTTCCTTTTTTCTCTGCCGCCAATCGTGCCTGGTTCCTTTGATGAACCAGTTGTTCGTATCGGAGGTGACGTCGGCGCACCAGAAGAAAACGCATTGCACCGGAATAAATCATCGCAACGACAACTGCCAGAATAATTGTTTTCAGCAAACTTCTGCCAATCTGGATGGCTGAAAAGTAGTACCCCACAGTCGCCATTAGCATCAGCACCAGTGGGATTATTATCACGCCAACGAAAACAACGTATCCGATTCTCGTCCATGCCGCATGGGACAATGCGGTGCTACTGGAGTCAATCAGGACTCCCCGTTTCGGGTGCATTGTTCGCCAGGCGAAGATTTGGCTGACCAGTAACAACCCCAGTAATACGACACGGCCCACGCGATTCCAGTCGCTGCTGTGGGAAAATTCGAATGCACGTGACTGCCCGGACGCCAAATCGTCCTCACGCGTTTCGATCCCGGAAAAATCGAAGGCAGCAGTAGATGCCAAAAGTTGCGTGGCTGTCGCATTGGTATCACTTTCGACCGTCGCACGATAGCCGGTGCTGACCAGTGGTAGCCAAATCAACAAAGCGATAATCGGCACCCCCATCGGAACAAACCACGTCAGGTTGTTCCAGAATACTTTTCTGGTGCGTTCGGTCCATGCAAAATGCGAATGAGCCAACCCGTCCTGTCGGCATGCCTGACGAAGAAATTCAAATGGCAGCCCAATCAGGAAAGTCCAGAAACACGCTTGTCCCAACGACGCGGCAAATGTCGAGGACTCGAGGTTGTTGCTCAACAGCCAACCCGTCAGTGCCAACGGCGACAACGCGGTAAACGCCAACCCCAACGTTAGCATGTATGTCATCAGCGTCACACCATAGTCACGACAGCTGCGTTTGATGGCTTTCCGGCCAGCGGCGCTGATTGATTCAAGAACATTTGCGCGAAACAGAAACAGGGCCACCACAACCAACGTGACCAACATCGATGCCAACAGACGATGGCGAAAGCTGGCGACGATCGCATTCCACACTGTGATCCAGTTGGCTGGCGATGCAATGTCCCGGACCACGCCCGCGATAACGCTGCCATCGGCGAAACCAGCAATTGGGGCACTGCGCACCCACAGTATATTTTCGTCGATCAATGCGGTGTAACTTTCGCAGGCCTTCGTCAGCTCCTTCTGTTGCGCCTGGATATTCAGTAGTTCCTGCCCTTTCTGGTCTTCCAACCCTTTGAGACGATTCAGGATATCTTTACGCATGCTGAACAGATCACGTGCCTCGGATTCCAGACCGGCGATCAATTTGTCTTTACCGCCTACTGTTTTTTCCAATGCCATCTGCAATAGTTTGGCGGTTGCCTGATCTTTCTTAACCAGTAGATCCACCGTTGCCGACGCCGCATCAGGTATGCTGGAGAGCCTTGCCAGTTCGTCTTCCCAGCGAAAGCTGGTGATTTGAGAATTGGCAATTTGTTTGCTGCGTTGGTTGACCGACAGGTAACGCTGTTGGGTTTCCGCAAGCCCGGTTCGGTTTCGTTGTAGCATCTGACCAAAACTGTCACTCAGCCCCACCACATTGATCCGTGTGCGAGTGGTTGTCTCTTCACGTTTGATCCGCGTGACATCTTTTGTAATTGCGTCTTTGGTCTCATCCAGCGCCTCGATTTCCGCAGCCACCACAGCCAACTGTTGCGTCAATTCGGTGTTGCTTTTGGCGATTGGCTGAAGTGGTTCCGAAACCCTCTCTTGCGTGTTACGCGACTGTCGTTTCAGATTCTGAATTTCAGAGGATCGAATTCGCCCAATGGCATTTTCGATCAGAGAAATTTCCCCGTCCAGTTTGACTGACAACTTTTCTGCGATTGCTTTTTGCAATTCCGGCAACCGGGCCGCGGCGCGATGAAACCGGATTTCAGCGTTGTTGGATTGTAACGTCGCCATCAGTTTCAGACGCTCGGATTCCAGTTTCCAGCGCCGCGCCTGAACAAACGCCTGATCGTCAGAAAGCGGATCTGCCTGAAGCTGATCTTTCAGCTCTTCCAGTTTGGTCATCGTTTCAGCAGTGCGTGCCTTGATGTCTGCGATGCGTTGCTTCTGTTGGGCTGACGTAAGGATTTCAATTGGCTCAAGTGTCTTTTGTAGAGCCTCCTTCCTAGGAGCAAGTTCCGCCTCAAGTTCTGTTAGTCGTGGCAATTGGGCAAACGGCGTCTGCTCATTGAAGGGTAACTGTGCCTCAAAATGGTCACCCGCAAGCTGAGCTTGTAGGGCTTCGACTTCTTCTGGAGCAGATCGCGCCTGTTGACCATAGGACCGGGCAGTTTCCAGCGCGTCGCGTCCCTGCTCCAGTAAAAGTTTGGCAGCATCAACCAAATTTTTCACTTCGCCCGATGGCGCTGGATCGCGCTGCGTGAGGTTCTCTAACGCTGCCATCCGTTGCGCAATCTCGTCCATCGCCACCGACAGGTTCAATGGCTCCTGAGAAAGAACCGTTTTTTTCACGGAACCCGACGGCGGCAGTTGACCTGTTTCACGCCCGATATCTTTTTGTCCCGCGATGGTTGGCGTCTGAAGGAACGGTCGCAGCGGACTGGAGACGGGTTGAAAACTGCCAAAAGAAGACGTTCTTCTGTCGGCCGGTGGATGCTGGCCGTGAGATATCGCTGACACACAGACATTCAACAGCCCGGCACAGATCACAATCGCCAGACCAACCCTATGTCGTCTGGTCAGCAGTAGATATCTGCCAAAAACAAAACAGAAACAGGTGCGGTTTGCGTACGGCATTGGACAGTGCAAACAGGGGTGGGTGACCGTTCGAGAAAGACTGTTTGTTGTAAACAGCGTTGACTTAAGCCCTGATTCTATTCAATTCCTGCCGCTGGCGACACGCCGGTTATTCTGTCCTTTGCCACTAAAGATGTCAGGCAAAAAAAAATGCCGGCACAAAGCCGGCATTGTTGATTCAGGTTCACAAGCCCCAATCAGTTTTGTGAGTACGAGGAAGACTCACCCGGATTCTGCTGGTCTTCGGATGCTTTCATCTTTTCGTTGACACGCTGGATGGAAACAGCAACGGCTTGCTGGGCAATGATCAGCTCATTACGTGTGAAATACCTTTCGGTGCGTCCGCCCATCTGGCTTTCGAATCGATTTTTGGTCGCAAGTTCCTGCCACCCTAAATTATCAGTCACGTTCCAAGCGGCAGCCTGGGCAACATTCTGGGAGACTTCGTCTTCGGCAAGCATACGAATCATCTCTTTGATCTTCGGATCAGCGTTGAGTGACTCCAGGGGCTGAATCACATAGTTCATGTGAGACTTTGGTTCTTTTTTTCCATGTTCGAGACAAACGGTCTTGATGGCAACTTTGCCAACCTTTCCGGGTGGAATGTTGAAGACGCCGCCGCCACCGCCGCCACCCAATCCGCCACCGCCGCCGCCGAATCCACCGCCGCCACGTCCACCACCAAGGCCTCCACCGATTCCCTGCTGCTGACCACCGCCCAATCCACCGCGTCCACCGCCCAATCCACCACCCAGTCCGCCACCGCCGCCACCTAATCCGCCACCGCCGAAGCCTTGACGCATGACAGGAACAGCAGAAAACGTCGCCGGCATTCCGATCGCCAATGGCTTGTCAGAATTGTTCTTCACAAGGATATTGGAATCGGCAGAACTTTTGGTTTTGATGATGACTTCAATTTCACCAGAGTCCATCGCGGAGAACATCTCCACCGATTCAAAACCGGCAGCAGGAGTGGATGATTTGGAGATACGCGCAAGGCGCTTTTTCTCCAATCGCTGCTGGCGCGTCAGTTTCTCAGGCTTGACGTTACTGGCGTCATTGGCCTTGTTCGCAGGGGATTCACCAAACGTGCCGCAGGATAAAGCGACAACGGCAAACAGGGCCAGTGAAAATCGAAAAAGTTGGTTCATGGTTGTTGTTCTCAGGAAAAGAACTTGTGATTGGTTAAGTTCCGACCCCTAAAGATAGTCGGGAAATTGGTGTTTTCCAACGATTTTTTGACTTCTGGCACCTTAGAGCCCAAGAAAACCAAAAAATGAAAGCGTTCTATTGGTTATGCCATAGGTCCGCCGCAGCCCCGAAAATGCTCGTTGTCGCACGAGTCCCTGGACAGATGGCCGATTTTGCCATCGCCGAACTACAGCACACCCAGTGCTACAAGCGAGTATCGGACGATCAGCCCCGCCGCGACAACACTTACGATACTCATCAGCTTGATCAGGATATTCAGGCTTGGTCCACTGGTATCTTTGAAGGGATCTCCCACTGTATCCCCAACAACCGCCGCTTTGTGGGCCGCGGAATTCTTGCCACCCAGATTACCTGCCTCAATAAATTTTTTGGCATTATCCCATGAACCGCCAGAATTTGACATGAAAATTGCCAGACAGAATCCGCAGCATAGCGTACCCAACAACAATCCCAACACGCCGCCCACCCCCAGCAACAACCCCGTCGCGATCGGCGTCAGTATCCCCATCAACGATGGCAAAATCATTTCGTACTGCGCCGCCCGGGTACTGATGGCGACGGGGCGCGCGTAGTCCGGTTCTGAAGTACCCGCCATGATCCCTTCGTTGTCGGCAAACTGCCGGCGCACCTCGGCCACCATCAGAAACGCTGCCCGGCCAACAGCTTTCATGGTCATCGCGCAAAAAACAAACGTTGCCATGCACCCCACAAATACACCAATCAACACGCGCGGGTTAAGCACCGTGGCATCATATAGATTGGCGACATCCAACATGGTGGCCGATTCCAGTGCAATTAGAGGATCGGCCGTCTCCCGAAAGCTCCACAGGCCGTCTGTTTCGCTCATCAGCATTGCAGGCAACGGCGCACAGGCGGCGGTCTCGTTCCACACGGCCTCCACGGCAGGTTTGCGGATATGACCGGGCAGCACCAAAAATCCACTGACCTCACCGCCACTCTTGCGAACCAAAAACATATCGTTCAATTTGTAGAAGGTGTCCTCGAGGACGACCACACCTGCCCGATCAACAGACTGCGCCCAGTTGTCGAACCCGGTTTTGACCTGTTCCACATACGCCGCCAGCAACGCCAATGCCGTCAGCGCTGCCGATCCAATGGCGAACCCCTTGCCTGTCGCCGCCGTTGTGTTGCCCAGACTGTCCAGTGCATCGGTACGCTGGCGAACCACGTCTTCCAATTTCGACATTTGAGCATTGCCGCCAGCATTGTCGGCAATCGGGCCGTAGGCATCGGTTGCCAGAGTGATACCCAACGTCGATAGCATTCCGACCGCAGCAATGCCAACTCCGTACAGCCCAAGGGTATATAGATTGGGGCGATTATATTCGAACCCCGTTGCCAGCCCGAAGGCCAGCATCATCGCCGCACAGACAACAATCACCGGCAACCATGTGCTTTTCATGCCATCGGCCACTCCCCCAATAATTACCGTCGCCGCCCCGGTTTCCGCCTGGGAGGCTAGTTTCTGTGTTGGGCTGTACTCGTCACTGGTGACATATTCGGTCCATTTCCCGATGATAAAACCGGCAATCAGGCCAACGGCGATGCTGCCGGCAATGCCGATATAGTTAGTCCCCAACAACGCCCAAGTCGCCAACGCACTTAACAATAACGTGCCGATCATGGCCGCATCGATTCCTCGTCCAATCACTTTTAACAGGGCTTTTTGGCTGGCATCTTCAGATGCCTTGACCAAAAAGATACCGGAAACCGACATCACGATTCCAATTGCTGCCACGACCATCGGTAAAAACAGCGCCCTGATTTGTAGCGAAAGAATCTGGTCCGGAGATCCGGCGGCAGTATTCATCGTGGCCATCGCCGCCACGCCAAGCGACGCCGTTGCCAGAATCGAACCGCAATAGGACTCATACAAATCTGCCCCCATACCCGCGACATCTCCCACATTATCGCCGACGTTATCCGCGATCGTTGCCGGATTGCGGGGATCATCTTCAGGAATCCCGTTTTCAACTTTGCCAACAAGATCGGCACCGACATCTGCGGCTTTGGTAAAGATGCCTCCACCAACGCGCGCAAACAATGCCTGAGAGGACGCTCCCATCAACGAACACAACATGGTCACGGTAATGGTCTGCAAATCCAGATGGCAGACAAATCGCAGCACCGCGTACCAGATCGACATATCCAACGTGCCAAGCCCAACGACGGTCAGGCCCATCACGGCGCCACTGCGAAACGCAACTTGCAAACCCTCATTCAATGATCGCATCGCACCGCTGGCGGTTCGGCTGCTGGCCGCCGTCGCAGTCGTCATGCCAATATGCCCCGCCATTGCCGACCAGAAACCTCCGGTAAGAAATGCAAACGGAACCCAGTACTGTTGGATACCGGCCCACCGCGCCAGCAGCAGCAACCCAAACACCACGACAAAGAAAACAGCAACGACCTTGTACTGCTGTTTCAGGTAGGCACGCGCACCGGTGGTCACGTGATTGGCAATCTCCACCATGCGTGGCGTACCCGGGTCCGCCTGTTTCATCACGTAAAAAAACTTGAATGCAAAAAACAGCGCCAACAATGACGCCGCCAGCAAGATTCCCCAGAAAAAATACTCTTCGGTACGCACGGTGGCATTGCCCCAACCTGCGACTACCCAATTGTCCCCCACCAGTCCTTCCGGGGGGCTGGCCGCAGTTGCGGCCACTCCAGTCGTGGGCGGCTGAGCGGCCACGGCTGTGGCAGAGGAAACGCCCGATATTGCCGGGATCAACGATAGGCCCACCGACAGAAGCGCGAAAGAAATTGGAGAACAAGATTGGGCTACATCATTGAGTGGCATTTCGAATTGCCTTTAGGTGCAGATAAAGGAGTCTTGCTTGTTATTAAAGCCCGTTTCCTGACCGGTTAAAACCCCATGCGGAACAAAAACCGGATTTTTCTATCGTCGTACGCGAGACCAGCCTCGAACCAACGCAAACGCTGTGCCGTAACTTTTTCAGGCTTCTTTTCGACCGCTTTCCCCAACACACATGCTAACGTTTCTGCCCTGCTCACGTTCCCGTCGCACCGCATCAAAATGCGGTGTTCGCCCCCGGGTTCGATCAGTACATCCAGCACGATCACAAACGCCAACAATCACAGCTTACAGGATGTTTTCGCAGTTTGTTGCTCTGCTACGGGCAATGACGGTCAGCATGAAATCACGTAGAATGACGCATGGTGATTCCAACATGCCGGTCAGGGTCCGGACAACCTGAGGGATCACGCCTTTCGATTGACACGTCGTCAACGAAGCAAATATTTATGACGAGGTTTACGATGTCTGCTGTTGGGTCTTTTGCCAAAAATATTTTCCGGTCAATGCTGTTGCTGGCCTGCTTGGGATGTGCGTGCTCCGGCGCAACGAAAGTCCTAGGGCAAGATTCAGATGCGGCGGTTGCCGAACCGGCCCCCGTTCAGGATCCACCTGCGGGAGGTGCGGAGGATGCCGGAAAAGCCGAAGACACGCCGGGGATGGACGATTTGGATAAGGCGTTTGATTTAAAAATCAATTCCAAATCAACCCGGGATCTCGACAAAGTCGCACGATTGTGCGAACAGGCGATCGAAAAAGGACTGACCGCCGACGGTGCCGAACAAGCCAGGGTGTTGGCCAAAACGGCTTACTATGAACACGCTCAACAGCTAACCGCGCGGATCCTTCCACGCGGCTCAAAGAAGCCGGACCCACGTTGGAAACCACTACGCCGTGAAGCGCTACGTCGATTGGATAAAGCGGCCGAGATTGATCCTGAGATGGCTTCGGTGTATGTGCTGATGGCCAAACTGCAACAACTGCCACTGGGCGACAGGGAGAAGGGCAAGGCTGCGATCAACAAAGCGATGTCACTGATTGAGGGGGATGAACAATTGATGTCCGAAGCCCTGATCGTGAAAGTCAGACTGACCGATGACATCCTGTCTGATTCGGTCATGGAAGATGTAAACGAAGCGATCCGCCTAGATCCAAACAACCGCGAGGCCAGAGGACTGCGCAGCCAACTGCTGATGCGAGCCGGAAAACTGGAACAGGCATTTGAAGATCTGGACGCAGTGCTGGAAACCGCAGGCAGTTACGATGCCTACGCTGCACAGGCAGATCAACTACTAAAGAATCCGGAATTCCCCAAATCAGATGTCCTGCAGAAAGCAGCTCTCCGGTATCTGGAAAAGGCAATGGAGATTAAATCGGCACCCGATCTACTGCTGGCCAAAGCCATGGTGCTACAGACGATGCAGAAGCCGGACGAAGCGTTGGCAGCCATCAACCAAAACCTGGAATCCAATCCGGAAAACTACAACGCTTTGATGATGCGATCGACAATCAATGCTGCTCAAAAAAGGATCGATCAGGCAATTGAAGATCTGGACGCTGCCCTGGGAATTAAACCGGGCGATCCGAAAGTCTTGCTGCAAAGGATGGCGCTTCATCAGCTAAATGAGAATTATGATTTGGCGATCGCTGATTGCAAACGGCTGAACGACATCAGCAACGGGAAGAACTTTGGCTTTCAGATGACTCTGGCCCAATTGTATCTGTCCAACGACGAACCTTCCAAGGCCGTTGGCGCGATCGACAAAACTCTGGAGCAGTATGACGAAGGGGTTTGGGATAACCTGTCCCCTGTGGCCGGTTTCGAGGTGACACAGCGTCGATTGCGTGCCCTGCGAATGCGCGGCGATTGCCACCTGCATTCCGGTGACCACCAGGATGCAATTGACGATTACGAACTGGGCGTTGATTTGACCGATGACATTGCCGATTTCAAACGCGCGCTGCCGCGTCCTGACCCACCCAAATTCTCCGATCGCGTGCCCGAAAACCTGAGACTTCAGGCCATGGAACAGTGGGAACAGGTCACAGAAGAACTGGACAAGGAATTTGTCGGCGATGCCGGATTGTTAAACAATCTGGCATGGGTGTTGGCGACCTCCACCATCGACAGTGTACGCAATGGTGAACGGGCGATTGAATTGGCAACCAGTGCCGCCGAGATTTCCGATTTTAAAGAGGCCTATATCCTTAGCACACTGGCTTCCGCATACGCCGAAGTGGGTGAATTCGACAAAGCCAAAGAGTGGATCAACAAGGCGATCGAAGTCAATCGATCCGAAATTGAAACAATCAAGACCAATGAAAATATTGACGAAACAACACGCGCGGCGGCAATCAAGGAAGAGAACGAACAACTGGCAAGTTTAAAAAAGGAACTGGCCAGCTACGAGATAGAAAAACCGTGGCGAGAACGGCAAACGTCTAAAAAAGAAGGCGATGCGGTGCCGGAAGACGATGCGTCTCCCGAAGTGCACGAAGCCGGGACCGCAGATGAAAAGGGCGGTAAAAAAAATAAAGAGGACGCAGCGGAAGAAGAAGCTGACGATATCGACATGGAAGAATCTAATTCCGAACATGCAGACGATGACACAGAATAACCAGCCCCCAAGATATACCATGAAAGTCCAATCCTCCAACCAACTTCAGCAGAAAAAATGCGTGCCCTGCGAAGGTGGGGTCGAACCTTGCACCTTGCCATTTGTTACCGAACAGCTTGCCGCACTTGACGGCTGGGAACTGACCGCAGACAAACAGCGCATCTCCAAACAATGGACGATGAAAAACTTCCTCGCGGCGTTGACGTTCTTCAATGATGTGGGCGCGGTCGCCGAATCAGAAGCACATCATCCTGACTTGCATCTGGAAAACTATCGCAACGTACGAATTGAAATCTGGACGCACGCGATCGGAGGGTTGAGCGAAAACGACTTTATTCTCGCGGCGAAAATCGACGACCTGGTTTGAATCGACGGCCGGGGCTGAAGCAACGACTTGGTTTGGATCAGCACCGGGCCTCACCACTGCACCAGCTAAACCTTGGCCCGGGCCAGCCGTCTTACTCCAACCACCTTGAGCTGGCCGGTGGAATCGCTGTCCCGCCCGGACGAAACAGCCTTGGCTTGGGCAGGAACCGTGGCTCAAACCCGAAGCGAAAACCAAGGTTGTCGCGACTGGCGTCGTAGTTGAACCCCAACTCCACCAGGAACGATTCGCCAATGTACACGATTCCCAAGCGCTGTCCAATCGTGCCGACCTCGCCAAAGTCTACCTGGCCTCCCCCCTTGATTCCCCATTTGTCACTCAGACGATAGGTGCCCAATGCTGTCAGCACGTTGCTGCTGATCGGGCCTTCGATGCTTCGCATCCCCAGATACAAATCACCGACTTCTGGTCGATTGGCGTATGCGCCCACACTCACCGTCCGCAATCCTTGCGAGAAGAAATCCATGTGACCATCCGACACGATTGACAACCGGTCGCCAAGATACCAGCGAAAATCGTAATTCAGCAGACCGGCATCGGCACCAAAGTTATCGCGCTGGGCGTCCGGGAAAAACGCGGTTTGCACGTCTAAGTTCACCAGATCGACGATCCTCTGGCGACCGGGAGTTCCCCGCCGGGTCTGCCATCGCTGCCTGACACCAAATTTCACCATCGCCAGATCATCAAAAATTTCAACTGACGGCGATGTCACGTTGCTTTGCAGTGCCGACCGCAACGCGTAGGTTCGTTCATCATATTTCAGCGGCGTATCGCCACCGGCGGCGATGCCAAACGTATTGAACGCAAACCGCCGTCGAAAATGCTCCTGGGCATCATCATCGAGCGCATCATACAGCGGCAGTTCGTTAATGTCTTGGGACGCATCGGCATAAAACGCGTCCAAATCAAACGATACTTTGTGCGCCAACCCGTTCAGATTCAACAGCACACTTTGTACCGTTGGGTCAACCTTCCAAACCGGTAGACTGGCCCGAACGCCCACCTGTCCGGCAGCACGGAACAGATCGTTACCATCCAACGCCTCCTGCCACCACGTAAAATCAGACAACGCGTAAGGTACCACTTTGGTCGGTCCAAGCTGTAGCGGAATATTTAGCTCTTGGCGGGTGCCGACACGCATCCCCGCAACGTCGCGCTCCCACGCCAGCGGATCGAATTGGGCCGCATCAACCGGATCGGTCGGCGGTTCGGCCACACGCAGTCGCGCGTAACCGGCATGAGTATGACTATGAAACAAGGCCCGGTCACCAAAGATGGGCTGGCCGATGGTAAACTGATCGAAACGTGGCAACCACGATGTCTGAGTAAAGAAATCGTTGATTTGAACATCTGCCGTCAGATTGTAGCTTTGTGTGCCAAAATTACGTTCCAGCCACAGTCCGGTGGTCGCATCTTTTTCAGTATCCCATTCACGTTCGTAATACTGTTCCAGAAAGTTTCTGTCGGAAACGTACCCCAATTCGGCACGTAAAGAATATCCCGGTGCGAACTGGTGACGATGCCGGCCTACCACGCGCCCCCGAAAATCTCTTTCAGGTGTCAGATTGAATCGATCACGCCCAAGGAAGTCCTGCCCCTGGTCGTTGATAAACCAACTTTTATACTGGCCGCTAACCTGCCCGGGAATTCCCAGCAGCCCCTGCCGGTTGTAGTCGTACTGGTTGCCGTACCCCAACCCCCGTTCAGACAGATAGTCCAGAATTCCGGTCCAGCGTGTTCCTTGCGGTGCGCGGATCCCCAAAACCTGATACAGATCAAACCCCGTATGGATTTGAGTGCCAAAAATATTGTCGTTGTTGATGCCAAATTCGGTCAGATACAGTGATGGATCACTCAACCGTGTGGCAAACTGGGGCCATGAAAAAACCGGCACACCGCCCAGGTAAACTTTGTTCCCCGCCGCACGGGCAAAATAGTCGTCGCCAATCTGGGGCTGACCACTGGACGGGTCAAACAACAGCGCCCCCGTTTGCGGATCCGTCTTCTGCACCGGTTGATTGACCAGGTCCAGTTGCCGGGACTGAAGCCAGTAACTGGGAACGCCTCGTCGGCTGGAGGTGAACGCGCTATCAAAAGCTTGCAATGTGTTTTCGTCGATCTGCCGCACCACATCCGCTTTCAATCGCAGCAACCCGCGATAGTCGCGCACCGGCGTCAACACTTCAGCGTCTAGGATGGTTCCCTGGTTACGTTCGACGTTGTAGTACATGCGATCAGCGTAGATTACGCGGCGATCTTTGGAAAACACCACGTTGCCTTCCAGATACAGTTCGTTCTGTTGCCGACCGTCAGGCAGCGCGCGCTGCCACTGAACAACGCTGTCAGCAAGAATGACAACCTGTTCATTCTTATCCCCCTGGAAAACGCTCATCCGGGAAAGTTCGGGGGAGTCAAGCACGATGCGAACGCCGCCAACCCCCAGCGACACACGCTCGTCCGGGCGATCAGGATTGACGGACGATTTAAAATTCAGGCTCATTTTGGAATCGCGCGCCGAGATCTTGATCCTAGAACGGTTGGCGGAATTCCCTGTACGCGGAGTCGTTCGGCGCGTTGGGGGTCGGTCGGCCGGCGTTCCGCCAGAGGAGGGCAGGGCAGGCGAAGAAAAGAAATCATCCGCTGGTGACTGCCCCGGCAAAATTTGCTCCGGTGGCACCGCCAGAGTGGGGGCGGGTGTCTGGAATTGTGGCGTAGAAAACTGTGGCACGTCTCTTATGGACGGCAGCGCATCAGCAGGAGCCGGAACCAACTGGCCTGTCTGCGGCGAAACCATCATCGGTCGGGTCGCCGAAGCATTTTGAAAGGTCTGCCATGGGCCTCCGACGGCCGGGTTGGAATTCCACTCTTGAGCCAAGCTGCTTGAGCCCGCCATCAGCCCAAGGAAACTAACGAACCCAAATACAATCAACATCCAACCAACTTGCGCGCGGATCCCGCACAGCAGATTTCGCGGAGGCGAATCTGAGTTTTTGACGCGCTGTGTTTTGGCTCGGGGGGGCTTCAAAACGGCGATTGATTCCGGTGGAGTGATCAGCACAATGCAACCGGAGCAACTATTTTCCGGCGGCCGAGTATAGGAGTGCAAGCAAGCCCCCACAATACAGATGCCGGAGACTTGAGAGGCTTTCAAATTTGTGCGGGATTGGGCTACAATTATCGGGGGAAATCGGCCCGGTTCGCCTGACTACCTCAAACAACCCCGCAGGGCTATCCACCCCCTGGCAACGGTTGTAAAGTTTGCATCGCAAACGCTAGCATTGAATCCAGATACCTTTCGTTGCCATCATTGGCGGAAACCTTCATGCAATACAACGATGTCATCCAGCAGCTGATTGGGCCTGAGCCCCTGGAAAAATATGCAACAACGGATGTGGGAACGCGCGAAGTTTTGGTGGACCTTCAAAACCTGACATGTGCTGACCTGTTTCCCGACGGCTATGAGGATGCCGACATGGCGTCATGCTGTTTGAGCGGCCTGTGGCTGTTGCACAATTTTTTACGTGAGGGACACGAGATTTGCCAGGATATTGATACTCCGGCCGGCAGTTTCTGGCACGCCATCATGCATCGCGCCGAAGGCGATTACTCCAACTCCAAATACTGGTACCGATTGGCAAAAACCGATCCGTTTCACGCCGATATCTCGACCGCCGCGGGCCAGCCCTACGAACCGGAGGCCTTGGTCGATGCGGTCCGGCAACAGGGAATCCTTGCAGTCCACGATCTGGTAACTGCCGAATGGCAGGTGCTGTTCAACCACTGTTACACCGAAGCAACCGGCACGCTTTAGTCAAATGAATTGCTTTAGTCAAACGAGGGATGCAGATAGTACTGCCGTTTTCAATTTTGGCCTCTCCTCCACAATGCAACGATCCACGACAGTACAAACACGGCGACAGCCGCAACAACAAACATGGCTTTACGGGAGTCTACCTCCGGTTGGCGCAAAACACCGATGGCAATCACTGCGGCCCAAATCACCAATCCGGCAAACAGCAGAATGAAGGTTGTCCTGGATGTACGTTTTTCTTCTTCCGCCATTTTTCTTCCGGCCTGCAAAAGCCGCTTGAGTTTGAGAAACCTGCCACGCCATGATCTTTAAACCCAAAACGTCCCGCCGCCACCGTACGCACCTCGGATGTGGTTTTGCAGGTTTCGTGATGCTGGTCGTGATCGCTCTGATGACATTCAATGCGATGATTGCCAGTTCATTTTTCCGGTTCACGTTGGGGAGTATTGATTCCAGAATTGTAGACCCTCTCAAATTCATCTCCACCGTGCTGTTGGTTTTTTTCGAGTACTGGTTATTCGACCGACTAACGCGCCGTTGGCTACAGCGCAAAAGCGATTAAGGTCATTAGGTTAAACATATCAACCCGTCCGACGATGGCGGATAACAAATAAGAGTTTGACATCGCATTGAAGCAGAGTTCGGTCTCAATGCGTTTTTCGTTGGGTGAGCCAGAAAGGCTTGCCATTGATTGAACAAGCCGATGCTCAAACTATCTGTTCAAGAAACCCGTAGTGACGATGCCCCTGTGTTCACCTCGCACTGCTCGTGAGGTGAGGAATTTGGTTCGATGGTGCCAGTGCGATGACAGCCCAAGGTCAGTCGAGGCAACTTGCGATCTGAGTTTGGTGAGAGGGTTCTCTCTGGGCTGAGTCATTTCCTGCGTTCCAAAGTTCGGTTTGTGTGGCCAACGGCTTGCTCTTTTGCTGGTCGTCCCGTGGCCAGCGCGTACCTCGGACACGACTGCGGCGTGTTTTTGAAAATTCGGGTTTTAATCGCTTTAACGTTTTCATGGCGGGCCGCGCTTGGGAATTGAGCGCCGCCAGATGACGTGATGGCGCTCATTGGTGATATACAACAACGCCATTTCGCCACCGCAGTCACGGCAAGTTGGAATCGGTCTCTTGATCACCGGCTCAAACATCGTCGCGCCCAATGGGAAGCACCAGTCTTTGTACATCCACACCAACCAACGAACGTCTGCCAGTTGCACCTTGCTGTTGGGGCTCACGAAGCGAGCTGACTGGAATACGCACTTGCTCGTTCCCTTCAGGCCTTCGACAACCAAGGTGGTCGACTACGATGCCCTTTTCTGACTTCCGCAAGCTACCAAAGTAACTTTCGCATGCACGGCCCCGCCTCTCGGGCAAGCCCTACTCACCGGTACGCCAATCGGATCTCCCTAGACAAGGGGGCTTCGACCTTCGCCTGATCTCCCAGACGTGTCGAAGCAACGTATTGGGTGCGCGCCCAAGCTCTCCATCTACCTGAGCCCCGATATTTTCAGTTCGGTTTCGCGCTGGCATGCACGCTCAGCCGGAGTCACCGGCCTAAGGTGATTGGCAGTTGAAAGTTTACCGTTGGCGATGCTGGCAGCGTCGCCAACGGGTGGTAGATTCCTTACTGACAGTCGCCTAATGAGGTTTCTATTCATAGCCTAGCGGGTCTTGGCGAGAATGTGGCTGACGACGATTCTTTGTCAGCTTACCGAGCACATTCGCGGGCTTCCTCTCCACGATTGGTTACCGAGATCGCAGTTACCCTCGCCTCGTACCAAATTTGATTTTGGGTTTCACACTTGGTATACTGCTCCCGGATTCAAATTACTGGAACTAGGTACGGGGGACTGATTGACATTTGTCTGCGACAAAAATCAACGCCCCCCCACAACAACACGCCCATGCTGGGCGTACTTGCACCGAAGTCGCCGACGGTGCGGGAATTTAATGCAATGATCACTCCGGAGACTCGGTGATCATCAACGTTACCCAACTCGTTCAAACTTAAACCTCTACAAAGCTCTGCGATGGTCGTCATTAAAGTACTCGCCCTGCTGTTTGCGACGTTCATCATTGCAGGCCTCTTCAATATCCCGCTCAGCATGCTGACCGTGCCCTTTCTCGGCGAAAATATTGGGATACCCATTTCCATGCTATTTTGTGTCCCAGCTGCGTGCTACCTGCTTCGATCTTCATGGTCAGGTGTCGCGGCAGATATTGGCCTGAAAAAATCTAACTCAAATGATACGATGAAAAACACGGCGGACCCAAAGCAATGAGCCATGAAGCAGCAGGTATCACCTAGGCAATTTGCATACGGAGCCGCAGGTCGCGCGACTTTCAATGTTTAGCGAGTTTGCCGCGGCCCGGTGAACCCTGCCGTTGAACTTAAACAGATTGCTTCGTGCGTTCTTCGCGCTTCGGTTGGGAAAGTTTGTTAGAATTGATTCCGCAAGGGAGCTTTGACGGTGGTAACCCTGTCAAAGCTCAACGCACGAGCTATCCGCGTGGCCCTTAAGGTCAAATCAACTGCAACACCATCCGGGGCCACACGGATAGATCGCAATATGTTATTCGCCTTTCGAGGTTTTAACGAAATTATTGCGGCACACCAAGCTTGCCATCTGGCACTCTAAATGCTACAATATGGCACACGCCGAATCCCTTTGCTTAGAAGGTGCACGATGCCAAATGCTCAAGCTATCGCCAAATTCATGGGTGGGAAATCGCTGGTTGGCACACCCAAGTCCGAATTTGAGTTTATTAATGTTATCCGAACAGGACTTCCTCCGGCCGTAATAGAGTCAGTTGCCAAATCTTCTTCGTTTACCGAGGACGAGATTTACAGGATGCTTCCTATCGCTCGGCGGACAGCGGCCCGACGTAAAGCAACGGGAACTAGGCTGAAGGCATTAGAATCAGAGCTTCTTTACCGTCTCAGCTGCGTCTTTGTAATGGCTACAGAGACTTTAGGGGACGCCGATAAAGCAAGAGTTTGGCTGCTCGAATCGAATAGAGCGTTGAATAGCGAACGACCAATTGATTTGCTTGATACTGGCATTGGGTTTGAGGATGTAATGGATGTGCTCCGAAGAATCGAATTTGGCGTCTACAGTTAGTCATGGTCGTTTGGAGAATCTGCAAATTGAAATGCGTTGGCTCAGCATTCTCAGGAATTGGGGCAGAGAAAACCGGGGGCCGATGGAACTTCCCAGGAATGCGCGTCGTATATACATCTGAAAACTTATCCCTTGCTACTTTGGAGCTTTTCGTTCACGTAAACCCAAAAATAATTCCAGCTGGTTTGATGGTCGTTCTTGCTCAACTGCCCAGACGCTGGTCGAAAACAGAAATCAAGATTTCGGATCTACCTGTTAACTGGAGAGAACACCCAGCCCCCATTAGGCTTCAGGAAATCGGCACTGAATGGTTAACCAGCAATTCAACGCTGGCTCTAGTAGTGCCTTCGGCGATCAATCCGATCGACAAGAACGTTATATTGAATCCCAGTCACCCGCAGATGAAAGATGTCAAAATCGAACCTCCAGAAAAATTCGATTTTGACCCAAGAATGTTTGCCTGAGCCAGATCACAGCGAATAACAACCTATCGGGATAGGGGCCAGCTTTGACCGGGCCCCTCCCACACCACCTAGCATGCGGGTCCGCTACTCAAGCCGTTCGTCGCTTAGGAGCAAGCGCGCTCCATCTTTTCACAGATTTGCTTTGCCGTAGCGTTTTTTCCAGTCGTGATACTTGCTGGTGCCAAGCTCCAGCCAAGCCAGCAATTGCTTGATGGTGATGGATCTGGTTGGGCTGGACATCCAGTTCAGTGGCAAGGGCGCTGACGGGGACTTGGGCTTTGAGGTGCCGACAGACACCCTCCGCTTTTTTGGGTAGCTGTAAACATTCTTCTCGTGCGGGACATAGATTCTCTTTCGTACAAATTGGATTATGGCAACCGAAATCGACAAATCCCATTTCCTTCAGAAGCAAGACAAGACCGGGAGCGGTGTGACAATCCTCCGCACTCTCAGTACTCAGTACTCAAACAGCACCGCACGCCGCCTATTTCACTTTACTTAATGGTGCGATTTCACCAAACGAAACACGACGACTTCCCGCAGCCGGTTTCTCCCACTGACGCGGGACATCCACATCAATGCTACCGATCGCAAACTGCCCCGGGCGCTTACCAACCAACATCACGCGCACCCGACAATCACCACGGGTACCGTCGGGCACGTCCAGAACCGCACTGAACTCCCCTCGTGAGACCGGCATTTGTTTCGCACTGCACACCAAGCGATGAGCCCGGTCGTACTGCCGTTGATAGGCTGCCAGTGAATCATCTGCGGCGTCAAATTTTCGTCTGCGTTTGGGACGGATACGGAAGCGGTCGCGCCGATAGACCAGCTCCACCACCAATTCGCCGGCAAACGGAACCTGGCCAGCGACGGAAATCATCCGCTCGTCCGCGCGGTCTTTTACCACGACAGAAGACTGTTTCAGAACAACTTTTTCCGGTCGCTGCAATCGCAGCAACGGATCCCCCAGCAAATTAATCAAATGCAGATGTTCTGTTTTCTCCTGCGCCAACATCTCGGGGAGAGGGCTGAGCGTCTGGCCCATGGTTTCGATCATCTGGCGATACGGGTCGGCTTGATTTGGGTTATTGGGCACCCCGGAACCAGCAGAGGCGCCAGTACCGCTATTCAACTTTCCTTTCAACGAAGCAGCCAGCTTGTGCTTGGCATTCTTCAACAACTGCCCCACGGTGGCACACTGGCCGCTGAAATATTCGTCCGACATCTCCATCGCCAGTAGGCTCATCGCATACGGCATCGTCACGCGCGATCCGGCGACGACCGCAATGGGCCCTGCGGGTTGTTTCATCATTTTTTCGGCCAAACAATCCTGACTGCTGTCGATCGCACCGGCATAGCACGCTAGGAAGATCGCAATCGGGCTACCATGACGACAGTGCAGCCCCTTCACTGAATCACAATCAAGAATATCAAAACGCCGGTCAGGGACCCGCAACGAATCCAGTTTCTGTCGCTCACCGTGCCCCAGATACACCCAGAACATACACCCTTCATTGAAGCGTTCGACGGCCGTATCGGAAAAGCAACGCGGGTCGGGACAATAGGGGCTTCTCCAACTTCCGTGGGTCATGGACGTTTTAAAACCACCGGGAATTCTATCGGTGATAATCTTGCGGGTCGTGTTTTCGATCAGCGCATCGGTCACCTGACCAAAACCTCCAACACCGGCGACCAGATTAATCCGGCGCTTCCAAGCCTGTTCAGCCACCGATGGTACATTGCCGGACAGCACCGTCGCACGTTCGTACTTGATCACGCGATCGATGTACTGGTCCAGTTCCCCGGCCGTGGTAGCAGCGATGCGCCCCACCGCCAATTCGGGAATGCCATCATCATCTAGATCGGCATAGGTGTTGTCAGTGGCAATATCAAATTCGCTACCGAAGTTAACATTGACAGTTGCCAGCACAAAATCGGCCGGTAGTAACGCCGTTGGTTTGGCTCGCCAGTCTCCCGCATCGCCCACCAGCAACAGATGGCTGACACCCGGATACTGTTCCAGAGTGCGTCCGATCAGGGCACGATTGTCCCTCGCAAACCGCTGTGAGTCCAACACCAGTACGCGATGCCCTTGGGATGCGCGATAATCAACCCAACGGTTGAGTGCCTGTTTAAGCTGCGGCGTACAGAGCACCAACGTGTCGTAGGTCTGCGGGACGGATGCCTGGCCCCGCACAGAATCAGTTGCGTAGAGTACCAGTAGTGCAAATAGTGCGAATACGATTGCTACCAACCACCCCCTTACCAATGTCAGGTTTCTTTTCATACATCGCTCCACAGCCATCATTCGAAACTATCGGAGTGCCCAGTCTGAGGCAAATGCTATCCTCAAGCAAGAGAAATCCTGCCGCCCTCAATGTTGTTTGCCAGCGTTGGCAATGTATCGCGATTCACCAGTGGGCGAAAAACCCAACCTTCCGCACTGCGGTTTTCACCGTCCCCATCATCTCTTCGGTCTGGTGGTGGCCGCCACGTTGGATCCAGCACCAATCAGTCGCGATACCAGCATCTGAGAAACTGGTGCCAACGACTGGGAGCGTCCGAGCTGGTGCCCAGTGACGCGTCCACCGATCCCTCTTCCCACCGCGCCCAGATATTAGGCAGCACTACCGTTTCGATTGAAATCACGGAGACCTGATTTTCTTTCAACCAGTCATTGGCGGCTTGAACCGCATGGTCGAAGCTTTCGTGCTTCCCCTCTTTAAAAAATCCGGGGGCTTCAATTTCTTTGGGGACGAAGTCTTTGTACTTCAGCATGTCAGTCTCGCGCTTAAACTATTTTTTGCTCTGGTAGATCTTCTGGGTTTGAATGTACTTTTCAACAGCGCGTGGCGTTTGATAGCGGATACTGTTCCCCTGATCGATTTGTTGCCGAAGGTTGCTGCTGCTGATCTCGATCAGCGGTGACTCCATTCTCAGCTGCCGAATCTTCTCCATCTGCTGGGCACTGGTCAGCGGCGCCAGTATTTCCAGATCAACCTCTCCCCCGCCGGGCCGTCCCACTACCAGCGGTGTTGCCAGACGTAGTATTGCTTCAGGGGACTTCCACGACGCAAACGAGTTCAACGAATCAGCTCCAATCAAAAAGAACCACTCATTGTCCGGAGACTCAACGGCCAGTTGACTCACGGTATCCACGGTATAGCTGACACCACCGCGCTCAATTTCGATGCTGGAGCGTAAAAAATCAGGATGACCGCCAATGGCCAGATCGATCATCTCCACACGCTGGCGATCCGTGCCGGCGGCCCCGCGTTCTTTATGAGGTGCCAGAGCGCATGGAATAAATAAAACCTGATCAAGTTTCGCCTGCTGACGGCATTGCTCGGCAAGAATGAGGTGCCCCAGATGAATCGGGTCAAACGACCCACCAAAGATTCCAACGCGCATTAAGTTTTTTCCAGTTCGGGTTTTGCAGTTTTCTCTTGAGAGTACTGACGGAAGAAAATAGCAAAAGCAGGGCAAAACTGCGAGCCCCGACAAGGATAAGGCGACTGGCAGTTAGGAATTTACCATCCGCTGGCGACGCTGCCAGCGTCGCCAACGGGCAGCTTTCAACTGCCAATCACCTAACATCGCCGGGTTCCCCACCATGCAGAAAGACAACCGCTCGTCTTTCCACGATCGTTTGGCCTTGCCGGATGACATTTCACACCGCACGGCCCGTCCGTGGCACGGACCGATTTCATGGTTGGTTTACCTGCGCCAAATTTTCATTTTTGGTATGATCGTGCCTGCCTACACTGGCCCTGTCCAACACGCTTGACGACTCCAGAACGCTTTCATGGCCAAAGCTCAAAATTCGCTTTTTGACACCACACCTCCGCCTTGGGAACTGGACGATCAGGATGACTGGCTGGCCGCGCGGATCGTATTTGCCGAACAACCCTATGGTCCTTACGACTATTCCATTCCAGCGGCACTTGAATCGGCGGTCACACCCGGGGCGCGAATTGAAGTTCCACTGGGACGTGGCAACCGCAAAATGACGGGATACTGTATTGCCGTCATTGGGCCGTTTCACGAACTGGCAGGATCGGTCAACCCGGGAAAACTAAAACCCATCCTACATGTCATTGATCCGACGCCATTGATCTCGGCAACGTTGCTAAAACTGGCATGCTGGATCAGTGACTACTACGTTTGCGAACTGGGAATTGTGATCGAAACAATCATTCCTACGGGGGTCCGCAATAATTCCGGCACCCGTGAGATGCTGTTTATTCGTGTGGCCGATGATGTCATGAACAACCTTGACGAACACCGACTGACCCCACTGCAAAAAAACATTCTGCGCACACTTGAAGGCTCCCGTCAGGATTGGACGCCGCGCGAGCTTGGTGAGACGGTCGGTTGTACACAAGGTCCTATTTCCACGCTGCGACGACGTGGCTTGATTGTCACTAATGCCCGCCGCATCCAACAAAAACGGCACGATATCGCACCGGAACAACGGCAGGTCAATTTCAGCCTGAATCAGGAACAGCAGTCGGCACTCGACGCGATCAGGCACCATATCGAATCCGATTCGCATAAGACGTTCTTGCTGCGCGGGATTACCGGCAGCGGCAAAACGGAAGTTTATATCCAGGCGATTCAAAAGGTGGTTGAATTCGGCCGTCAGGCGATTGTTCTGGTCCCCGAAATAAGTTTGACGCCGCAAACCCGACAACGCTTTCGGGCGCGATTTGATCACGTGGCCGTGCTGCATTCACACTTGACCTCCGCCCAACGTGCCTGGCACTGGAAACAAATCGCGGCAGGAAAAGTGCAGGTGATCATTGGAGCACGCAGTGCGATTTTCGCACCAACGCCGCGCCTGGGGCTGATCGTGCTGGATGAAGAACACGACGGTTCGTTCAAACAGGACAAAGCCCCGCGCTACCACGCACGTGACGTGGCTCACTGGCGGGCATCCAATGAACGGGTACCGCTGATTCTTGGTTCCGCAACCCCGTCACTGGAAAGTTGGAACCGTGCCAAAAGCAACGATCCCGATGATCACTACCGGATGTTAACCTTGGAGAAACGCGTTGCCGACCGACCACTGCCGGATGTGGCAACGATCGACTTGCGTGTCGATTTTGGCGGACGCAGAAGATTCAGCCCCATCAGCCAGAAACTACGACAGGAAATTCAGTCTGCACTGCACGCCGGCGGGCAAGTGATCCTGCTGCTGAATCGACGCGGATTCTCCACACGCATTGGCTGTCCGGCATGCGGCCATGTCGAATACTGCCCCGATTGCTCGATCCCGATGACGCACCACGCGGAAGGACGCAAAGCGGTCTGTCATTATTGCGACCACACCATTCCCGAACCGAAAGTCTGTAGCGATTGTGGAAATCCGTCAGTCCGGTTTTCGGGACTGGGCACGCAGCGGCTGGAAAAAGAAGTTGAGGCGCTGTTCGATGTGCCGATCATGCGAATGGATACCGACACAATGCGAAAGCCCGGCAGCCATGAGAAAACACTGGCCAAATTTCGCAACGGCGAGATCAAAATTTTGCTGGGTACCCAGATGATCGCCAAAGGGCTGGACTTCCCGAACGTAACCCTAGTGGGCGTCATCAATGCTGACACGGCATTGCATCTGCCTGACTTTCGGGCCGCCGAACGCACCTTCGGTTTGGTGACTCAAGTTGCCGGACGGACCGGACGCGGCGAAAAAGGAGGCCGAGTCTTGGTGCAGACATTCAATCCGGACAACAAGACAATCATTGCTGCCACCCGGCATGACTACGTCGGTTTCGCTGAACAGGAATTACCGCTACGTGAAGAACTTGCTTGGCCGCCGTTTGGACATCTGGCGCGACTGGTAATCCGCAGCCCCATTCAGTCCAAAGCTGAGCAAATGGCCGAACACATCGCCGAAACGATCGAACAATCGGCTGCCGCTCTGGAGGCGCCGGTAGAAGTATTGGGCCCCACGGTCGCACCAGCAGAAAAACTGCGCGGGCAGTACCGTTTTCACATGATGGTGGGAACCACAAAAAAACACGTCCTTCAGAACGTGATGATCCGCGCCAAAACCAAAATCAAGTCAGTCGACGATGTTCAATGGATGATTGACATCGACCCGCAAGATATGCTCTGACAATCCGCATTCCCCAATCGCGGCGGCGCTTCTACAATGGGAGGTTAACCAGTTTCCTTTCTTCCACTCCTTGCACGGGATCTATGTCGTATCGCGGAATCAAACGCGTTTTGGGCGAATCATCTCTGGAGAGGAAAATTTTGATCCTCTTTGGCGTGTGTCTGCTGCTGCTGATTGGCGGTTCCTTTCTAAAAGTCAATCAACTGACCGAAGACACGATCCGCCGGAACACGCGCGACAAGGCCAAAGGGTTGGTCGGTGATTTTATGCTGCGAACTCATCTCCGCAGCGTCGCCTTTCGCGAGAAAACCGACGCCACCCCACTTAAATCGCTCTACGATGTCATCAGCAAAGAGGGGCAGACGATCAACTACGAGGCCAACACGATTGTCCTAGATGATTCTCACGGGCGCAATCGATTGTCACCGCTGCTGGCGACCGACCCCGGAGAGATTGCCAGACTCCGCCGCATCAGCACTGCGGCCCGGGAAAAACAGTCCTTCTGGAACCGGAAATTCATGGCAGCGTCCCTTGCCCCCCAAGCCACTGTCAAGCAGCCAATCAAGCAGCCTGCCAGCGAATCTGCGGAGGAAATGTTCTCGTCAACCAAAGAAGACCCGCTGGCGCGGCCGGAAGTCGAAGACGATTTCACCTTCGATCAAAACTACGTGTACTATGCACCCGTCATTTTTAAAGGCAAGTGTATTCTGTGCCACGACGCCCAAGGAGCCGAGGCACAACGTTTGGAACAGATCGATGCAGCCGACACGCTTGAAGAGGTCGAACAATTGATGCTGGACCGACGGGAGCAGATCCCGCCGACGTTTCTCCGGATTAAACTCGATTATAAACCAGCCAAATCCGCGATCACCAATAACCGTGCGATTCTCATTTCTGTGGCCATTGTCACGGCTGTTTTCTCCGTGGTGGCTTGTTGGCTGATTGTGCGCTATGTCGTCATGAAACCGCTTAAACACCTACAGGATGTTTCGGATGAAATCAGCCGCGGTCAAATGGACGTGCGGGCCGAACTGTTTACCGGCGACGAATTTGAGAGCCTTTCCAAATCTTTCAACCGCATGGTTCGTCACCTGCTGGATACCCAGAACGAACTGCGCGGGGTGAATGACGACCTGGACCGCAAGGTCGATGAACAGGCACAACTGAACCTGAAACTGTACGAAACCAACCAGGTAAAAAGTGAGTTTCTGGCCAACATGAGCCATGAACTGCGCACGCCGCTAAACAGCATTATCGGATTTTCTGAAATCCTCGAAAATGCCAAAGGAATGGAGTCCAAACAGGTGCGGTTCGCCAAAAATATCCGCAATTCAGGCCGGCTGTTGCTGGATCTAATCAATGACATTCTGGATCTGGCAAAACTGGAGGCCGGAAAGATGGAGATGCGTCCCGGCGAATTCGAAATCGGCCATATGGTACGACAACTGTACGATATGGTCCGGTCGCTGGCAGATCAAAAAAGCATCGCACTGATCTTCCACGAGGATCCGCAATTGCCAACGCTGTTCCAGGACAAAATCAAGTTCCGGCAAATCTTGACCAACCTGATTTCCAACGCCATCAAATTCACCCCCGAAGGTGGGCGGATCATCGTTAGGGCCAATCGTATTGTCGATGATGAAATTGACCTGATTGAACTGGAGGTCGAAGACACCGGCGTAGGAATCGCCGAATCCGATCAGGAAATTATTTTTGAGAAATTTCGCCAGGGACCGTCGGCAATCGGAAATGACAGTCTCACACGCGAGGTCTCAGGGACAGGACTGGGATTGTCGATCGTGAAAGAGCTGTGCATTTTGCTGGGTGGTGAAATCGAACTGTCCAGTGTCGTTGGCAAGGGCAGCACGTTTACGGTGACACTGCCGTGCAATATCCAGGTCGCACCCAAAATCAATTCCGAGATCTCGCAGACGATCCAAGAGATCACCAAAAGCAACCGCGTAGACTTCGGGCGCACCAGCATGACGCCGCAACCCTCACCAGCGGACGTCGTGGAAGAGTAACACCTGACGACTTTGAAAATTGTAAAAAATTCACTTGACCGCCCCTACCAAACCGGACTACTGTTCATGAAGAGGAACGATTCGTCACTTCGACGGTAACGTGTTCCTCGGGAGGTCTATATGAATCGAAGTTCCGGTTCGGCAGTCCACAGATATTTTGCGGGCTTGGCCGAATCCACGTTTCAGTCTCATCTGGGCGTTGTTGATCCACCCTTGATCGACTATCTGAGCGATCTGTTAATTCGTTTCGTTCACAATGATGTAGTGCACCGCGTGCGTGGTGTCAGCGGGAAACGTCTGCTATCAGTTCCCGAGATGGTGGTCGAAGCATCGCATCGCCTAGGTGACGCAAAACGCGAACTGCACCAGCACATCGGTGATTTCACCCTGTTCTGGGCTGGCGTCTACCCCGAGGCCCTCCGACAAACCGAAACCAACAGCAATGACACAAGGTTTGACACCTACCGCACGTTCGGAAAACGGGCCTATTTAATGGCCAGCGAAATTGAATCGCGCCAGGACGGAATCGCACCGGCAGGACTACTGGAACGGCTAAGTGCACAGTACGACTTGTGTTGCTATGGATTGCGGGAGGTTCGCCGGGTTTGGGAATCGGGTGACGGTGATGACTCGGGGCACCTGCTGATCGGGTAATCGGGAAATCGACAGGACAAGTGGCACCTGATGGCACGGCTAACCTTCGCTGGCGCGAAAATCCGGCAACCGCATACTGCTGTACACTTCCGCAGGTCGCGTTACCGCTAGCATTGCTTCTCTATTCTCGCCGACCGCCAACATGCGTAAACTTCGGGACTGCTCAAAACCAACGACTTACAGGAAGCAAGGATGCTGCCATGTCGCGCCAACGTGACCGACGCCAACCCGAACGCTCTCAACACGCCAACCCACAGTCACGCAATCAATCGGAATACCCGCGCCGCCGTCGCTGGCCGTACGTTTTGCTGTTTTTGTCGGGTTTGATTCTGATCCTACCCAACGCCCTGACCATGATGGGACTGGAACAACGCGCAGTCAACCTGTTCACCGGTGACCTGAACGGACAACTAAAGATCGGTAGCGCATCGGCGGGCTGGTTTCAACCGCTGACATTGAAGAATGTTTCACTGCTGGACACCAACCAGCAACCGGTCCTTAATATTGCCGAAGTCAGGTCTTCCAAACGCTTATGGGGCTTCGTCGGTAACGCCTTTGGTGGTTCGATCAGTGACGCAGACTTCGGGCACTTCGAACTGACACAACCGGTCCTCAACCTGCAACTACGGCACAACGGCAGCAACCTGGAAGACGTCTTGGCAAACTACCTTGCCGCATCCACCAACCCTGCCACCAATGCGCTCCCCACCTCCCCGCCTTCGATGTCCGCACCGTTGCCGCGCGTTTCGGTCAGTATCGTTGATGGTGCGGCATCCATTTCTTCGGTGGCCAGCGCCGGTGCCTGGTCCGTCGATCAGGTCAACGCCAATGCACAACTGAAGACCGAAGCTGAAGCAGCCATCTCAAGCCTTCAATGCCGCGTCACACCATTTTCCATTGACGCTGGCGGCACCCCTATCCCACAGGGTAGCGGCAACATCAGCCTGATCGCGAGGCTCGATCCAGATCAGAACGCGCTGCTGATGAAATCGGTCAATGTATCAATGCAAGCCCAATCGCTGCCACTGTCGGTTCTGGGACCGCTGGCCGAACGATTTGTCGGTCCCACCGTCGTCACCGGAAATCTGGAAAGCCAACTAGAAGCATCTTATGATCTTCAGACATCCCACGTGCAGGCAACCGTAGGAACGATGCACCTTTCAGACCTGCAATTTGCTTCAAATGGCATTCTGGGAGCGGATGTATTTCATCTGGCCAGTGCCAACGCCACCGGAAAAATCAACCTCTCTCCATCGACACTGTGGGCCGATCAGTTTCAGGTAACCAGCGATGTGGGACGCATCCAGGCTGATGGCCAATTCGAAATTATTGATGTCAACCGCTTGGCAGCCGGCGGACAGTTGCCCGAATCCAGTTTCCAGATGCATGGCAATCTGGAGTTGGCACGGCTGATGCAAATGCTGCCGGCAACCTTTCACACACACCAAGACCTGCAACTACAGTCAGGCGTGGCGCGCTTTCAAATCGGATCGCAACAGCGGCAACTGTTGGTGAATGTCGATATGGCCAACCTCAAGGCCCGTCGCGGCGGGCAGGAAATCCTCTGGCAGGAACCCATTAACCTCTCAGGTGTCCTCACCAGCGACGCACAGGGCCTAGGGTTGAAAAATGTTCAGTGTAAAACGGATTTTCTGAACATTGTTGGTAACGCCAACTTGCGAGAGTCTGTGTTTGACTTCAAGGGCGATCTGGAACTTCTGACCAAACGCATTGGTCAGTTCGTCGATCTTGGCCAGATGGCATTCGGAGGCAATCTGGATGGCAGGTTCGGCTGGCAGCTGCGCCCAAACGCTGCTGAAAACAGCACCACCAGCATGCTCCAAGACCGACCGATTGATGTGATTGGCAGTTTCGTTGTGACCAATCCACGCATCGCCATGCCAGGATTACCGGATTGGAATCAGGCCCGCGCCACGATTCAAATGGAGGCCGTTCTCCATGCACTTTCCAGTGGCCAAGTGCGCATCGATTCCGGCGTGGTCAACGCCAATCTGGGTGCCGAACAGATCGCGGTTCAGTTGGCTGAACCAATCGCTGATGTCGCCTCACAGTCTGACTGGAAATTCAACGCCCGCGCGACAGGCGATGCGGGTGGGTACTTGAGACATGTACAGAATTTTGTCGATTTGGGACCAATCACTGCCGGTGGCAACCTGGATCTGACTGCTGCTGTTGCAATCCACGGCTCCAAGATGGTGCTCTCACCATTGAATTATACGATTGACCGGCCCCATTTTACCGGCTTCGGACTGTCGATTGTTGATCCACAAGTCACCGGCGCGGCCAATCTCCAGTACGATCTCAATTCCGGTGTTATCGATATTGCAGACACCGTGTTTTCGTCCAGTGCCATTTCGGCCAGCGGAAACAACCTGCAGGTCATTGCAGCCGAAAACATTCAGGTCAATGGAGATGTAGGGCTAAGAGCCAACGTCAATCGCGTGGCAGACTGGTTGCAACTTTCGCCCACGGACGATTCAGTATTTCTATTTGGTGACGCCGAAGGCACCGTCCGTTTGGCGTCGGACGCCGGCGGGATTGGCGCACAGATCGACATGAAGATCGTTGAGCTGACCGCAGCCCTGAAAGCAGTCCAACCGGGGCAGCATGGGCAACCGGGCACAACCTTCCAGGTGGTCAGCCAGCAAGCAAAAATGACGCCGATTTGGACCGAGAAACAGATCGCGTTGAGCGGGGCCTTAAAAGTGGCTAACGACTTTGACACCATTTCCCTTAACCAGATGCAGATCTCGTCCAACACGCTTTCCGCCAATGCGTCAGGCACCATCGGTGAACTCTCCGGCAGGTTACTGACAGACCTGAACGGACTATGGAACCCTAACTGGGAGATGATCAACGCGCTGCTGGATGTCTACACCGGCCGCACAGTTCGGATGAAGGGCACCGGTGAGCAACCATTTATTGTGCGCGGTCCAATTTTTGAAAATGCATCAGATGGAACTTCGGTTCCTTTCGTTTCTCCCGGCCTTCAAGCCAGCACGCGTGTGGCGTGGGCTGGCGGCGACGTTTTGAACATACCGATCGGTTCGGGCATCACCGAAGTGATCATCGACCAGGCGGTTGTTTCAACCACGATCAATCCGGTGGCATTTTCGGGTGGACAGATTCAGATGTCCCCCAAAATTGACCTGCGATCCAGCCAGCCAGTGCTGTATCTGGACCGGCAGAGAATTCTGGATCAGGTCCAACTCACGCCCGAGACGTGTGCCTCGGCACTGAAGTACATCAATCCACTGGCCGCAGGTGCGACAACAGCTGAAGGAACGTTTTCGATCGACTCCGATGGGGTTCAGGTACCGCTGTATAATCCCTTAAAGATGCGCGCCCGCGCCGCAGTAACACTGCAAAATGTCGTGGTCAGCGCCGGACCAATGGCCCTGCAATTGATCGGGGCGGCGAAACAAATTCAGGCAATCGTTAAGCCGGATAAAGCTGGCGAAAGTCGCGACTACAACACGTGGCTGGAAATGTCCGATCAAACCGTGCCGGTCACCGTTGAAAACGGACGCATCTACCATGACGGCATTCGGTTTTCGCATGACGACATCCAGATCGAAACCACCGGCAGCGTCGGATTGGATCAGTCGGTCGATATGATTGCCCGCATTCCCATCCCCGATGCGTGGCTGACCAGCTCGCCATATCTGGCCGGACTGCAAGGGCAGGCCATTTCGATTCCGGTAACCGGTACCATTTCCAAACCGGTACTGGACCGTCGGGCCATCAGGAATTTTTCCGGGCAACTGGCAAAAGCCGCCGCCGGTAGCGCGATCAATAAAGTGCTGACCGATAAAATTAACCCAAAACTTAACCAGTACCAAAATCAGTTGAACGAAAAACTGGGCGGCGAGATCAACAAGGTTCAAAACAAACTGCAGTCGCAGCTGCAGGAAAAACTCCAACAGAATCTGGGCAACCAGTTAAAAGAGAATTTGGGCGGCGCACTACAGCAACAGGTGCAAAGCAGACTGGGCGGGTTTCTGGGAGGGGGCGGACAGACGCCCGGCCAGACAGCCTCGGGAGCCTCAGCAGGGGCAGGGCAGGGCACCGGCGGTCGCACAACAGGTTCCGGCGCATCCACCGGGCAGGCGCAGCCCAATCTGGAAAAAGAGCTGATTCGCGGGATTGGCAACCTTTTCAAGGGCCAATGACCCTTTCGGGCCACACGTTTGTATATATTATGCAATGGTGGACGGAGTTACCTTCGGTGCATACGAAACCCGGAAACGAACGAAAGTCCAAGTGACAACTCCCCCGCTACAGTCAACGTAGGTAACATCGTATCGTGAAATTTCACTTCCTGGGAACGACGGGTTATCATCCCAACGAACACCGCCAAACAGCTTGCATGATGATTCCCGAACTGGGGATCATTTTCGATGCCGGCACCGGAATGTTTCGCGTGCGCGACCTGATTGAAACTTCCACACTGGACATCTTTCTGTCACACATTCACCTCGATCACTCGATTGGGCTGACCTTTCTCTACGATGTGCTGTACAAAAAATCGGTCGACCGGGTCCGTGTTCACGTCGCGGCCGAAAAAATCGACAGCATCAAAAATCACCTGTATGCCTCCGACCTGTTCCCGGTTGCTCCCAATTTCGAATTGGTACCATTGGAGGCCTCAGTCACCATCGGCGCTCACACCGTGGAATCGACCACGCTGAATCACCCGGGAGGCAGCCACGGTTTTCGCCTCAGCGGTGGCCACAAGACACTGGCCTACATCACCGACACCACCGCCACACCCGATGCGGCTTACATTGATTTCATCAGGAACGTTGATGTTCTGGTGCACGAATGCTACTTTCCCGATGGCCATGAAGCTCAAGCCAAATTGACCGGACACAGTTGCCTGACCCCGGTGGCTCAAGTGGCAGCGGCCGCCGATGCGAAATCGGTCTATCTGGTCCACATCAATCCACTCAATGGGGACAGCACTCCATTGGATCTGAAATCCGTGAAGAAGATTTGCTCAAAGATCGCTGTGGCAACCGACAGGCTGGCGATCGACATTTGAGCAGCAGCCTAGAACCTGCAAGCCCCCGAGCTATGGGAGATGCTTTTCTGCTGCGGCCAAACAACGGTTGAGTAAACTTGATAAACCGGTTATCTGGATAGACTCCTAGCTTCAAGCAGCGAGCTCGACCGAAAGATCTAACGCGTCACTTCGTTACCCACAACCAAGTTTTGGATATCAGCAAAATCGGCCGCTTCGCGCCGCCGATTCCGATCCAAATCGGCGGCGATTCGCTCATTTACTCGCCGAATTGTTTCGCCAAGACTTTGCCAATTTTCACTTGGGATGTCCTTTTCCAGATCTTCGATATCCATCCATTGGAGTGGTTCGTTTTCAGACATTTTTCACCGGTGATCCAAGATTATGGCGATATTGCAGAAATGTACTGTACGAGCTTGCGACAGCATAGTCTATATCCCTTTTTCCCGTTACTCGTCTATTTCGTGCAATGTATTTGCCAATTCTGATAAAAATTGGCTCCAAATCACTCCTACCTGCAGTGGCGTCCAGCAAAACCTCCCCAAAGGCCCTATCTTTCGCTCGCAACTCAGCTGACGAAAATTCGATAACCCAAACAAATTTCGGCAGTGACAGGGTTAGATGATACCTTGGGTTTGGATCTTCGTTTTTTTTCTGAAGTTGCTTCAGCTTAAACTCTTTCAACGAAGCACCAGTTGTCAGGAACGGACGATAAATAAGCGGCCCAACAGAAGGAATATCTGACAATGATTCTTGAATCATGTTGGCAATAGGTTGATCTTCAATAAATTCGGAAATAAAGGATTCGACATCTTGAGGCCTGAGGTATACCTCATCAGGCAACGGAACGACAATTCCGCGGATCTCTCCGAGTGTTTTCTTGTATTCACCTTTGGAACCAGTTTGCCGAGACATAAATTGGTAAGGGAAATCGTTGTCGTCCATGACCACATAGCTACCAACAAGTTCTGCAGCGTGAACTGGCTCATTTAAGCTTTTGATTTGCTCATCTACCTCTTGGGGAGTTTTAGAAGTATGCCCAACAACGCTGACAACATGGCCGCCGAAAGTTGCGATGAGTGGAAATCCTGATTCAATGTACGTATACAAGTTCCTTTCAAAATTTATGAGCTCAGTTTGGCTTTTTGTTTCTCCGGTCTTCGCAGAAAAAGGATGCGAGCCAAGCCCATGATTTGCCACGATCACCGGATGACAGCCAAAGCGATCCAGAATCTCAGAGTAATCAGCATAGTTCAATCCATGATGTGGCACCACTCGACCGTTTCGCCTACCGGCCATCTCAATTAGTTCAAACGGAAGGTGCTTCCTGTAAAGTTTAAATTTGGTAGATAGATAACGGCATACTGCCCACATAGTTACATGCGCACAGACGGTAGATTCGCTGTTCTGAGAGCGAAAAGGATAGCCTCGTACTTCATATACCTGCCCACCAATGCGGCTTCTGAAAGTCGTACCTAAAAGATGTACGTTGCTAGGATCATGGCCAAGTTTAACTGGATCCAAAACCGTTCTTCCAATGCATCGGGTTAACAAAGGTTCAATTACCGAGCTTCCAAGATAGTCCTGTTGCGCACCCACCAGCAAAATTTGGCTGAGCGTAAGTTCTTTGCGAAAAAAGTGGAGTCGAACACACATGCTGGTTCGCTCACGGAATTTCCTCCCGTAGAAATGTCGGTGCAGGCTCCGAAAGTCCTCACAAACATATGGTTTCTCAACTAGCACGGTCCTGACATGCTCATCAAGACCGCTACGCAACCCATCAATCCCCCATTGTGTCAGAAAGTCATCTGTTTCGTGTTTAACGTCTTTCCAAGACTGCTCTAGATTCTGTTGATCTATATCAAAGACAGAAAACTTGACATTATCGTAAGCAGGTAGTTCAGCCATACTTTTCAAGATCCATAGAAAAGAGAAAACAAGACCTTGGCTCGCTAGTTGGCACCGCGACTTCCCCGGTTACAATGCAACCGAGAGTTATGGTTACATACAGGAACTAGGATGTACACAGATTTCGAACTTTCGTTCAGGCAAAGTGGAGGCTGGCTGAGCTTTTTTTTAGTTGAAGGAGGTCAAACCCGTGCCAGTGGCAGACAAAAACTCTCCGTGATCGAGCCGTTGCTACAGAGCGCTCTTGCTGCCGAAGCAAGTATAGCGGATGTTATGCAACAGTGGATAACAGTTGGTGAGAAAACGCTGGGGAACGAGATGTTTTCCATCATTCTCGCCCGATCGCCAGCTCGCCTAACGGTTTGTGTTGATTCATCTATAGATGATTCTATTTATGACTTGTTCCGGATGACCCCGTGGGAACAAGTGATACTGCACTTTGCCGAGAACTCCGAAGCCAAACAATCCCTTCTTGCAGACGAACAAAGCGTCATCCTGAAAGACGTTCGCGTCGCGGTAGAGTCTGGTAGCACAGGCGAATCGATAGGGGCGATAGAAAGTGTACCCTCAGAACTCGATTTTTATTCTGAAATGGATGACCACGATGCGACTGGAACAACATTCCCCGTCTGGTTTGGAACTAATAGAGAAATTGAGCAGAGTGGCGGCCAATTAGTCGGTTCGGCATCACAGCAAGATCTGGCTACTTGTAAGTTTGGGAAATGCCTCATCCACATTCCTAAATCGCATCGACGCGGTGAATTGGCATCACCTTGGTATCGCCCCCGCTCTGGATTGACAGCCCTTGAAATATCGAGCGGTGAACTGATTAAACAGGTCGATTTTTGCGACTCTATAAAGAAAGAAATTCAAGCGGTAGATGATAGCACACAAGAACATTTGTTGTTCATACACGGGTTCAACAACTCCTTCATCGACGCCATACTTCGTGCCGGACAGATCGGTTACGATATTGGAATTAATGGAGCAACGATCGCATTTTGCTGGCCAAGTCATAAGTGTTTCTCCTATTTATCAAGCTATGTTGGTGACGGTGAACGAATCTCGGCCTGTGCTGCATCTCTTAAAAAAATGTTTCGCACCCTAGAAGGTTTATCGGGCCGTCTCCACATTATTGCTCACAGCATGGGCAATCGTGCTCTATTAGCCGCTTGGAAAGATGCCTTTGACCAGAACAGTTTGCTAAGACTAGGGCAAGTGATTTTCGCAGCACCGGATGTATTCCAAACCACCTTTCGCGACAATTTCACAGGAATCGAGGAATTTTGCGAGCGAGCGACTCTTTACGCAAATCGACGAGACAAAGCACTTGGGCTGGCCCGATTGTTGAGCAAAACACCAAGAGCCGGTTTGTTGCCCCCCGCAATGAAACTTGAGGGAGTTGATACCGTCGAATCGCCGTTCAACGGTGATTTATTGGGGCATACTTATTTTGCGAAAGCAATCCCAGTTCTCGAAGACATTGCAACTATGATTGAGAAAAATCTCTCACCAGAAAACCGCGGGCTTACCTTTGGGGAGTCCGGGGTTTGGACGTTCGAGGAGTAGCAGTCAATCTAATCTTCTATCGGCCCTCAACTGGTTCCGGTTCGACAACCGGCGCTTCTTTGGCCAGCTGCGTTTCCAACAACGACACAAATTCCTGGTCGGTTGGTGACACGCGCGAGGAGAATCTGCCGACGGCCTTTCCGTCGCGCCCAATCACAAATTTTTCAAAATTCCAACTGACATCGCCTTTGCCCTTGGGCTGCAGGTCGAGTTTACACAACGCGCCATACAGCGCATTGCGATCGTCACCGTTGACATCCGATTTGGCAAACAGATCGAACGTCACACCAAAACGGGTTTGGCAAAATTTGACAATCTCTTTTTCACCGGCTGGCTCCTGCCCACCAAACTGGTTGCAAGGGAACCCCAACACCACCAATCCCTGTTCATGGTGCGACTGATGAATTTTTTCCAATTGCTTATACTGTCGGGTGAACCCGCACTTGCTGGCAGTATTGACCACCACGATGACTTTTCCCTTGTAAACCGACAGGTCAACCTCGGATCCGTCAATCGCCTTCATTTTGACATCCAACAAATCTCCGCCGCCGGTTGCCGAAACCGGGGATGTGGCAGATGCGGACTTGGCAGACGAACCGGTCGTGATTTTGGCCGAAGGCTGATTGCCGTCGGCAACTGGGAGTTTGGTGAGGGTCGGTTCTTGGGCCATCAAAGATGCTCCGTTGTTTGTTCCGTCAATCAGGTCGATCGAATTAATCATTGCCATCATCCCGATGGTGAGAACACAAAAATTGCCAGGTTTTAGAATCTGTTTCATCGTTTTTCAGCGGATTTGCACAAATTTGGACAGGTCATTCTCGGTTTAAACTCTCTCGGCTGCCCAAAGTTTCACAATTTCCAGTCCAACTTCCGCGGCCTGCACCATTTCCTCCAGACATGCCCATTCCAGCGGGCTATGAATGTTGTGCTGGCCCGAAGAAAGATTGGGAGTCGGCAATCCAAGCTCCGTTAGCCGGGCCCCATCGGTCCCGCCACGAATGATCGTTTTTTCCACCTCGCACCCCAGCAATTGATGAGCCTTCACCGCAAAATCAGCGGCACGCGGCTCCCTGACTAACCCCTCACCCATATTCCGGTATTGCGGACGGATCTCTACGGTCGCCGTCGATCCGGGAAAGGCCTCACTGGTCGCGTCGGCGTGTTCTATCAGCAACGTCGCGTACCTCTTCAGATTGGCGGTCTCAAAGTCACGTAATAGGATCCTGATCGTGGCCTCCGCCACATCTCCCTGTATCTGGTAGGGATGCAGAAACCCATCGCGCCCCTCGGTTTGTTCCGGGGAAAGCTCTGATGGCAGCGCGGCAACGAATTGACCGGCCGCCCGAATGGCGCTGACCATACGCCCCTTACCGATCGAGGGATGAATATTGATCCCCTTGATCGTCACAATTGCCAGGTCCGCTGAAAACGTCTCCGTGTCCACCATCCCGGATCCACCACCATCGAAATTGTAACAGGCCGTTGCATTGACTTTCGCAATGTCCACGTGATCTACGCCTCGTCCAACCTCTTCGTCACAAGTAAACAGCACACGCACCGGACCGTGGGGGATTTCCGGGTGTTCCATCAGGAAACAGGCCATTTCCATAATAATCGCAACCCCCGCTTTGTCGTCACCGCCCAGCAAGGTTGTACCGTCGGTGGTGATGATCGTTTTTCCTCTGGCCTGTAAAAGTTCCGGGCAGGTCGCCGAAGTGATCACACACGACGGGTCACCGGAGAGCGTAATATCCTTTCCATCGAAATCTTCAATCACGTTTGGTTTGACATCTTTACCATTGGCATCGGGCGACGTGTCAACATGCGAATTGAAAGCGATTGTCGGAGCGTCGGTCGTGGCTGGAACAGTGCCCATGACAATTCCATATTGATCTTGGGCAACATCCTCCAACCCCATCTCCCGGAGTTGATCAACCAGCAGTTTACCCATTTCCAGTTGTCCGGGACTGCTGGGCACTGCGTCGGTCTGTTCAACTGCCGTGGTGTCAATTTTGACGTATTGGAGGAAACGTTCTAACAGGCGGTCTTTGTTCATCGTACTATGCTTATCGTTGTGTCACTTCAGTATCCGCATGGATCACCATCATACCGCCGGAGATTCCAGCAACCAGATCCAGCCAGTCAACAATAGCGGCGTTAGCAACAGGCTGGCCAGCGACGTCGCCAAACAAACCTGGACTGCCACCGCCGGTTTACCATCGTAGTGCCTAGCCAGTACGACAGGAAAAATAGCGCAGGGCATTGCTGCCTGGATTTGCAAAATCTTTCTCAACTCCGGCGAACCCCCCGTCGCTCCAATGGCGATCGCAAACGCAATCAACAGCAACGGCAACACGCTGAACCGCAACAACACCGACAGACCAATCACCTGGTAGTCTGGTCGCCACGCTTCCCGTTCAATGACCCCAAACAGTGTCGCCCCCACCAAAATCAAACTCATTGGTATCGAACACATGCCCACCATATCGATAACCCGAGTGAGTGCCTCCGGAAATAACAGATACAACCCGGTCACGTTAAGCATCAATCCCAACGCAATCGCGACCGCAGGAGGATTAATCAGCCGCTTCCAGGCCCCCGAAACAGAGCCGCTGATCACCATGATACCGACCGTCCAGAGTGCAGTTTCGATTCCCAGATTGTGGACGAACAACACGCCCAGAATCCGGTCGCTATCGGCTGAGGGAAAAATACTCTCGATCAACGGGATCGGAATGAAACCGTAATTCTGTAGCGCCGTCGCCAAAGCAAACGTGCTCAGCCCGCGCGAGGCATCGATTCGGCTGAACTTCCCGATTCCGTAGCACACGAGGAACGACAGCACCACCGTCAGCAGGCCTGTCCCGAATGCCAGCACCACCACCGACGGCTGTTGCAACGATGGATTACCGGGAACCTTAGAAAGAATGAAGCAGGGAAACAAAATATAGATCACCAGCTGCATCAGACTTGTCTCTGATTCATCGCTGATCATTTTAATCCTGCGCGCCACACATCCGATGCCAACAATCAAAAACACCACAATGGTACTGGCAAGGATGCTCTCGAAAGTCATGGGGGCGTGGTCCTGGTGCGCTTCAATGGCAAAGTCTCAAAACCGGCCCGGATGGCGGTCAGGCTGCGGATTATATCTCTGTTTCCTCATATCGAGTAGCACGCTAAAAAAGAGAGATGAAAACCCAAGTCCTGAATAAGATGTCTTTGGACTTCTGATTGCTGAAATACCGAAGAGCGTCCGGAACGAACCTCAACCGGACAGACATAAAATTCGGACGGCGATGAGCCTGCCGATTCGTCAATCCGGCAGGAACCTGAACGCCGGGACTTCAGCATAAATTAACCACTATTCCACAGCCCGAGCACCACCCCATGAACAGCCTTTGGGATCCGGCCCAAGCAGCCGCAATCAACGACGACGCCCTAGCAATGCGCGTTTATTCTTCGCGACTGCTGGGACAAAACGAGGACCTAGTCATGCATGGTGGCGGCAACACGTCCGTCAAAGCGCTAGGCAGAGACTTCTTTGGCGATGAAGTAGATATTTTATACGTCAAAGGCAGTGGCTGGGATTTGAAAACAATCGAAAAACCAGGATTTTCACCACTGCGTTTGCGTGAGACCCAACGATTGGCAAAACTCAAAACACTATCTGATGACGACATGGCGCGGCAACTGCGCGCCTTTTTGCTTGACCCACGCGCACCTTCTCCTTCGGTCGAAGCCATCCTGCATGCGGTGGTGCCATTCAAGTTTGTCGATCACACGCACACCGATGCCGTTGTCACACTAACCAATAACCCCAACGGGCAGTCCATCATTGCAGAACTCTTTCCCGATTGCCTGATTTTACCTTACGTGATGCCGGGATTTATTCTGGCCAAACAGGTCGCCGACGCGATTGCAAAACACGACCTGATCCAATTCAAGGGCATCATTCTGATGCATCACGGTGTATTCACTTACGCCAACGACGCACAGGCCACATACGAGAATATGATCGAATTGGTAAACCGCGCTGATCAATACATCGCAACCCATGGTGTAACGAACCATCCAACACGTTCTGCGGAGGTTGATTTACTGCGTCTGGCCCATATCCGCCAGGCGGTTTGTCGGTGTCGCGGCCGCGCCCAAATCGCGATGCTGGATGCTTCCGGTGCCGCTGCGGGTTTCGCATCGCTAACCAACGTCGCCAGTCTCGCCACGCGCGGCCCCATCACCCCCGACCACGTCATCCGGGCAAAACGAACGGCGTGCATTATCGATTCAAAAACGCCAGAAAACCGCGCGATCGACACCACCGTTCCTGAAGTCGCCCGGTTCGCGAACGACTATCGTTCTTATTTCCAACGCAACACCAACGGCAATCTGACAATGCTTGACTCGGCACCACGCTGGGCGGTCTGGAAGAATGTCGGCACGATCGCCCTAGGATCCACCCTCAAAGATTGTCGAATTATCACGGACCTCAACCGCCACACGGCCGCAGCCATCCAGACCGGTGAATCGCTCGGTGGCTGGGAAGCGTTACCGGAAAAAGACATCTTTGACCTAGAATACTGGGTGCTGGAACAAAACAAACTGGCTGCCTCGGGACCGGTAAAAACACATCAGGGAAAAATCGCGATCGTCACCGGCGCGGCCAGTGGAATCGGACGGGCAACCGCCATCGAACTGCACGCCCAGGGGGCCGTCGTCGTTGGACTGGATACCAATGCGGCGGTTGAATCTGTATTGGCTGCAGACGGTCTGATTGGAAGAATCTGCGATCTGACAGACGCTGACGCGGTGAAAGAACAAACCGAAAACACCGTCACTCAATTTGGTGGAATCGATATCCTTGTTCTCAATGCAGGCGTCTTTCAGACGGGTCAAACGATTGAAGAAGCATCAACAACAAAGGACGATTCAGCCATCTGGGCGCAAACGCTGGCGGTCAATCTTACCGCCAGCCAAAAGGTACTCAGCCACGCGATCCCGTACCTGAAGCGCGGCTGGGAAGCTTCCGTAATCATTGTTGGCTCACGTAACGCGCTGGCACCGGGAGCCGGGGCAAGTGCCTATTCGGTCAGTAAAGCCGGTGTGACGCAGTTGGCCCGGGTGGCCGCGCTGGAACTGGCGGCCGATGGCGTACGTGTCAACGTCGTTCATCCCGATGCAGTCTTCGATACGGGAATCTGGACTGATGAAGCATTACGGGCATCGGCAGAACGATACAACATGACGGTCGAAGACTACAAAACCAAAAACCTGCTGGGATGCAACATCCGGGCAAAGGATGTCGCGGCCATGATCGCAACGGTTGCCGGCCCGGTATTTTCGGCAACTACCGGTGCTCAAATTCCAATCGACGGCGGCAACGAACGCGTGATTTAGACTTTTTAATATTCTCACCGGACAATCGAATATCTGTGGTTGTACATCAGTGTTCGGGCGTCGTCAAAAAACGCTGGAGCAGAACAAACGCCAGCAACAGCCCACCAATCGCTATCGTGGCCACCGATGATCCCCAGTTGGCGAAATAAGTGATTTGATAGATCGTGCCATAGGTCAAAAACCCCAACAGTGTCCCGGTAAAATTACCCACCCCACCGCTTAATAACGTCCCGCCAATCACGACCACCGCAATCACATCCAGTTCCAAACCAATCGCGTAGATCGGATTGCCCGAATCCATGTACATCGTCATCGCAATACCGGCCAGCGCCGAACAGAACCCGTTAATGGCATAAACGGCAATTTTGGTACGCGCCACCGGCAATCCCATCAACGCCGCCGATTCCTCGTTGCCACCGATGGCATAAATATTTCTGCCAAAAGCACTCAGATTGGCGACACCTGTCAGTCCCCCCCACAATGCCAAAAATAAAATCGAGTTAAATCCAATCTCGGTCGGACCTGCCGGAATCGCCAAGCCGGAAATCCACTCGTGGGTACGATTGTCAATCGCTACGGACTCTTGCGTGATGCAAAACGCCATCCCACGAGCAAAAAACAGCCCCGCCAGTGTTACCAGAAATGCCGGAAGTTTAAAAAAGTGAATGATGGCTCCCATCACAGCACCAAATGCCGTCCCAATCGACAGCGCCACCCCCCAAGCCAGCGGCGGGGGTAGCTGCCGTTGCTGAATCAGCGTCGCCACCAGGATCGTGGTGAACCCAATCACCGCTCCCACCGACAGGTCAATCCCGCCAGAGAGTATCACCAGCGTCATTCCCAACGCAGCGATCCCCAAAAAGGCGTACTCGGAAAATAAATCACTGACAACAAATGGAGAGCAGAAATTCTCGAAACGAAGACTGGCCACTCCAAACAGTACCGCCAACAGAGTCGCGGTCACCAGTAGCGGAATGTGTTTCACCGACATCCAATTGCTCATCGCCGCCCCCCCTTCATCGACCGCGCAAGATATTCACGCCACGTCGTCGATTGCAACAGACACACCAACAGGATGACAATCGCTTTGGGGACAGGCGCTATATCTGACGGCACTCCCCAAGTGTACAGCGTCGTCATTAACGTCTGAAGCAGGAGCGCTCCAACCACAGCACCACTCAGCGAGAACCGACCTCCTGTCAAGGCAGTGCCGCCAACCAATACCGCAAAAATCGCGTCAAGCTCCGACAGGGCACCGGCATTGGTCGGGTCCGCGATACCAATATTGGCCAGATCAATCAGCCCGGCCAACCCTGCACAAAACCCCGCAAACATATACACTGCCAGCTTGATCGTCAGGCTGTTAATACCGGTTGCCCGGCTGGCCAAAGGGTTTGCGCCAACGGACTCAACCAACAGCCCGATCGATGTCCGCCTGACCACACACAGTGTCACAACAAAAACGCTCGCTGCAATCACAATGGGGAACGGCAATCCCAACAGATGCCCATTGCCGATGTAGTCCAGTGTCGGTCGGGCCAGTTCAGCCGGCACCGCCACGGTCTGTTCCCCCGAGATGTACTTCGCGATGCCCCGCCCGGCCACCATCAAAACCAAAGTGGCAATGATCGGTTCGATATTCAGCCACGATACCAGTACGCCATTGATGGTACCTGCCAGCAGCGCCGCCAACAGCCCTGCGATGATCGCAACCACGATTCCAACCGATGTCGTGGTCAACACAATCGCCACGACCGCACCACAGATGGCTACGATCGATCCAACCGACAAATCGACGCCACCGGTCGCTACCACCAGCGTCATTCCAATCGCCAACAGCACACCATTGGAACCCCGGTTGAGTACATCGATCAGGCTACCGTAGAAATTGCCCTCACGCAGCTGTATCTCAAAAAATGTAGGAATCAAAAACCAGTTGACCGCCAATAATCCGGCCAATCCCATCAACGCCCACGTCGCCGCCGGCACCCGCCGGGGTGGCCGTGACAACGTCGATACCGGTGAAGGAGATTCTGTGGTTACGTCTTCATTCATCATGGCGAGCAATCATTTTCATGATTGTGGGTTCAGTGAGGTTGTGCTGATCAAGCGTGCCAACCATCTTTCGATCACGCAGCACAACAACCCGACCGCAGCAGCGCACCAGATCTTCCAGTTCGCTGGAAATCAACAGAATCGCCACGCCGGCCTCTCTCAGTGAAGCAATTAGGTTTTCGATTTCTGCTTTGGCACCGACATCAATTCCGCGGGTTGGTTCATCCAACACAATCAGACGTGGCTCCATCGCCAGTGCCCGGGCCAGCAACACTTTTTGCTGGTTGCCGCCGGAGAGCGCGCCGACGGGTGTCTCCAGTGAAGGCGTTTTGATTCCCAACCGGCTCACATAGCGCGCCGCGATCTCATTTTGCACTGCTTTACCAATCGGCTGAAAGACGGATCGCGCCGCCTGAAGTGACAGAACGATATTTTCGCGCACCGACAGCGGCGCAATTACGCCGTCGCGTTTTCTGTCTTCCGGACACCACACGATCCCGGCATCAATTGCCTTACGAGGCGACCAACCGCTGACACGGCGACCGTCCACCTCCATCGATCCGGCGGTCGCACTATCCACCCCCGCGATCAACCGCGCGATTTCGGTACGCCCGGATCCCAACAGTCCCGCCAGCCCGACAACTTCCCCAGGAAATATCTCTAGGTCAAACGGCGCAACGGCTCCCCGGCGCGCCAGCGCCCGGGTGGCAACCACCGGTTCAACGCAACCACTCTGGCCACCGACTTTGGCAACCGAGTTTTGCCTCTCAATGTGAGCAGGAACATTGCGCCCCAACATCTGTTCGATCAAATCCAGTCGGCCCAGTTCCTGCACTCCCCACGTCCCCACACGCCTGCCGTTGCGAAGAACGGTGATGCGATCGCTGATTCGGTAGACCTGATCGAGAAAGTGAGTCACAAAAATGATCGCCATCCCCTGACTTTTCAAACGCTCAATCACCGCAAACAGCTCGTCAACCTCTTTTTCATCAAGACTACTGGTAGGTTCGTCCAGAATCAGGACTTTGGCATCGAGCGCGATACCACGCGCGATCGCGATGACCTGCTGAATGGCAATGGACTGCGTCGCCAACTCCTTTCGCACATCCAGATCAACCCCCAACCGCGCCAGCGCCTGACGGGCTGATTGTTCGAGCGCGTTCCAGTTGATCGCGCCGGTGGCATGACGGGGTTGGCGTCCAAGCAGGATATTTTCCGCAATCGAGAGTCGGGGGATCAGATTGATCTCCTGAAAAACCGTGCTGATCCCAAGGGATTCCGCATCGGCAGGCGATGCAGGACGGATCGGTTGTTCCCCCATTTTGATTTCGCCGCCGTCGCGGGCATGGACTCCGGTGACCACTTTAATCAGCGTCGATTTCCCGGCACCGTTTTCTCCCATCAGCGCGTGCACTTCGCCGGCCCGAAGTTCAAAATCAACGCCATCGAGCGCCTGCACGCCGGGAAAGCGTTTTTGAAGATCGGAGACAGAAAGCAGGGCCATGGGAGAAATGTAGCACGGAACCAAAATCCGCGTTTAGCGCGCCAACAACTAGGGAAAGAAAATCGGCGCAGTTTTAATTTCTAGTACTTGCGAGACTCAATCACGTCTGCAGCAACCGATTGATCAAATACCTCGTCGCGCACCATTTGCTTTTTAGGCATGCCTTCGGTGTTACCCGCAAGTATTTTTCCGATTGCTTCCATCGCCAGCGGACCTTGAAGTGGATTACATTCCACGGTGCAGTTCAGCTTCCCTGCAACCATTGCCTCGAATGCCGACTTCATTCCGTCGATCGACAACACAATGATGTCTTCACCGGGTTTCTTGCCCGCGGCTTCGATCGCCTGAATCGCACCGATCGCCATGTAATCATTGTGGGCATAGACAACTTCAATCTGGTCGCCTTTGGCTTTGAGAATCGCTTCCATCACCTCTTTCCCCTTGGTCAATTCATAGTCGGCCGCCTGCGACGCGATGATCTCGATGCCGGGATGGTTCTTGATGACTTCCCGAAACGATTTATGGCGATTGATCGTTGGTGAAGCACCCTGCGATCCCTGAAGTTCAACCACTTTTGCCTTGCCGTTGACCTTTTTCACCAACCACTCGGCGGCCAGCTTTCCTTCGTTGTAGGTGTCGGCACCGATATAGGTTACGTACAGCGAATCGTCCTTTACTTCGACCTGGCGATCAAGAATCAGAACCGGTATGTTTCGTTTTTTGGCTTTCTCCAGTACGTTATCCCAGCCGGAGACCTCCAGAGGCGCGATAATGATCGCATCGACGCCTTGGGAGATAAACGAACTGACGGCCTTGACCTGATTTTCCAGCTTGGCCTGACCGTCGGCAAATTTTAAATTGTATCCCGCCGCTTCGGCCGCCTGTTTCACCGATTCGGTATGAGCCTTACGCCAGTCGCTCAAATCACCCGTTTGTACAAATCCGATCGTTGCCTTTTTGATTCCATCGGCCTTATGGGCTCCACCGCTACCAACTTCCTGTTGTTCCGAATTCGCACACCCGAACAACGCAACCGACACCACCAGCATGCCCAACCCACCTGAACAATAATTTGTCAACTTCATTAAACTCTCCAAATTTTCTCTGTAGGGTTAAGCCCGGTAAAACAAAATATCTCCGGTATCCGGTTCCGCCAATTGAATTTCGCGTTTCTGGGTGACTGGCAGATAGGAATTTACTATCCGTTGGCGACAAGGCTAAAGTTAAGCTTATTGTAACCGCAATCTTTTCTCAATTGCCAATTCTAGTATTGGGCGACTTGCAGTTAGGAATTTACCATCCGCAGGCCCGTCGCCGCGCGGCCTGTGGGCGCGTTAAAAAACGGTGCCCCCAAATGTAAAACATCCGAAAGCACCGTGGTCAGGTGGTTTATCCTGATCGTCGTTCAACGATTAAATGATTGACAACATGGAGAACAGATCACCGATCTTCTCAAGCTTCACAGACAGACGCTGCTTTTCAGCCTCTTCTCCCGGCGTGAAGAACAACTGCCAAGTACTGGCGAAGTCCTGTTGAGGGTTTAGTCGTGCGTCCAGGTCATTTCGGTCCGCAATGTCGTCCTGGGTATCAACCGCGAACTGACTGTCCTTGCGATAGAACCATTGACCGTCGCCAGACACCGAATAGAGTTCAGGATTATTGGTCGGGGCTTCTTCCAACCAGTCACTCAGACGCAGAAACTGATTCCAGAGGGATGTCTGTGTCGGGAGCACCGAAGAGATCGCTTCTCTTGAGGCCCACCCCAGTGCGATGGTGCGCGGCACTTCGAGCGTTCGCAGATTCGATACATTTCCAACCCCCTCGGGCCAATCAGCAAATGAAATCCGACGCTCCAGTCGTGGCGTGGCTTCCAGACGCCCGGTGGCCGGATTGAATATGAAGTCCTCAACTTCCACCAGTGTGTTGGTTGCCAGCGATGTCCCTTGCGGAATTGTGTTTTCCTTGACGAACACCAGCGGTTGACCACTAAGCGGATCAGTCAACAGACGCGTATTCCCGGTAGCCTTCACCAGCCGGTCAAGACCATCATCAATGACCTCGATCTCCAAATCTGTCCACTCGCTGGAACCATTGACGAACCTCAACAGCGCGTCACCACCAAGCCGGTCGAACACTAGGTCATCAGCGGCAACAACAAATCTGTCCCTGCCGCCATCCTCACCGCCGGACAGGCGATTGGCTTCTCCCGTTCCTCCAACCAGTGCATCGCTACCGTTGCCACCAAACAGACGATCTATACCAGCCTCACCAAACAGTCGATCGTCGCCGTTTTCGCCAAATAAACGATCGTTTCCGGCATCACCATGTAAAATATCATCGCCTTCACTACCGCGAATAATGTCAATCGCATCACCGCCACGCAGGAAGTCGTTGCCGGCCTGGCCGTAGATAAAATCACTTCCGCCATCACCAGACACCGTGTCGTCTCCCTGACCGGCAAAGATCAGGTCGCTTCCCAGACCACCGCTGATCGTGTCGTTATCTTCACCGCCAGCGATCACATCGTCTCCTGCATCGCCGCTGATGGTGTCCAGACCAAAGCTTCCGAAGATCCGGTCACGGTCGCCACCGCCGTTGATCGTATCGTCGCCACGTTCACCAAACAGATTGTCTTCTCCATCGCCACCAGAGATCGTGTCATTGCCGGAACCACCCGCAATGCGATCATTACCCAATTCGCCAAACAGCGAATCGTTGCCCGAATTACCGCCGATCACATCGTCGCCGTCGCCACCACGAATGGTATCGAAACCGCCCGTGCCGAACAACCGATCATTGCCGGCACCACCATTGATCGTGTCGTCATCGGCACCGCCAACGATTGTATCATTCCCGTCACCACCATTCACGACATCAGCACCGGTGTCTCCGAAAACAAAATCGTTCCCCACACCGGTATCGACAACGTCATCCCCGGCACCGGCCAAAACAGAGTCGTCACCCGCAACATCGGAAATCTGGTCCGCCCCCGCACCACCGTTGATGCGGTCGTCGCCTTCACCGCCCTCAATCGTATCTTCGCCAGCAGCACCGCGCAGAACATCATTGCCAATACCGCCGTCAAGGATGTCAGCACCAATGCCGCCGCGTAGATCATCGTTACCTTCGTTGCCCGAAAGCACGTCATCGCCGTCGTTCCCACCCAGGATATCATCACCGGCACCACCGTTGATCGTATCATTGCCCAATTGGCCAATCAAAACATCGTTGGCCGATCCGCCAGTAATCGTATCGTTGCCCGGACCGGCAAGAGCCACCAGACGAATGTCGGAGTCGTTGGTGATCGAATCATCTCCAGCTTCGCCGGTAAAAAGAAGCTGGTTGATCGTTGTGCTATCGAAATCTTCCGCCCCCGCACCATCAACAACCACACTGATAGTATTTTGCGATTGAGTAATGCTGATAACGTCTGCGTCTGCAGTTCCTTTAATACTCAGAATGCCATTGGTAGGGTTGAACGCCAACGTCGCCAACAGATTCCGGAACTCTAGTTTTGAGTAGGTCGTGTTGTTCGACTTGCGGCCTCTGCGAGTCGTTGGATTGGATTTGAAAATGGAAAAGCGTCGAGGTTTATGTGACATTGTGGTCATCCAAAGTTGGCAAAGTAGTTGGACTACAGAAAATAGCGGGGCACTCACACAGAAAAATTGTGCATCAGTACTCTAGTTGGGTAATCCTTTTCTTTCAAACAGAGAATCGTTTGAACCCTGTTTTTGCCGCAAAAATCTACGGATCTCTTCCTTTTGTAATCAGGCTTACGGGACGCTATATCTCAAAGCGGGCACACATAATCCGCACAGAAGCCATTTTCCACGAAATCCGCACAATCCTTAAATTTTAACCAAACTGCCGCATGGCCTTCAGACGATAGATCTGAGGAGTGTATTGCGCCTGACAATTAGCCGCCGGATCTGTGCTCGCGCACGCACTTGCCACATTTTGCCTGTTTTACGCAATTTAAGAGATGGTCATGGAAGAGCGCTATCAAGTTTTCAAGGGTTTGAGTTTAGGTAACCTGGTTACCAAGCTGTCCTCTGCTGCGGGCTCCAACGCCGGTTGGCGTGATTGGATATCCAAAGCCGCACTGGGCGCGGCGGCAGTCGCGGTTCTGCACCCACTATCCGGTTCAGCACTGGCCCAATCAGGGTCGTCCTTCGAACCCGGTGTTTCACAAACGTCACGTCAGCCCACGATAAAAACGCCTGTTGACGCGTCTTGGATTTGGTCTCCCAGACTGGATGTTGGTACCGCATCAGGCCAGGGTGAGGTCTACTTTCGCAAGAAGTTTACACTACTGAAGCCGCATAAGGCAGAACTGACTCTGGCAGCCGGTGATGAGTTCGAATTGTTCATCAATGGACAATTAATCGCAGCAGGGCAATCCTTCGGCGAACCAACCCAACTGGATCCTTCGCAATTCCTTTCATCGGGTGTCAATGTCATCGCCGTCCGTGTGAAGCATCTCGACAGTGATCACGTCGGCTTGGCGATGAAAATGCGAATCAAAGAAGCAGGCGAATCGCGGTACCGCGTTTTACGTACCGACAGTACATGGCGGAGCTACACCGCCAAAGCACATGAGTGGTACAAAAATGGCTTCAACGCCAGGAGCTGGCTGACCTCTAGGCCAGTCAACCTCGATGTAACCGCACACGAAGCGACGCCTCAAGTTGCAATGTTTGGCGGCGCGGCAAAACGGCAAGCCTCCAGTGGAAGCTTGGCGGTGGAATCCGGTAACCACTTTGCCCCTCCCAAACCACGTGTCAAGCTCTCTCCGACATCCAGTAAGGCAGCTGATGCTGACGCTCAAGTTGCTGCCTCCGTTGCCGCTTTCGCCAAAACACAGCAATCTGCCGCCAATGCAATCAAGTCAGTTGAACAGCCTGTTGATCAGCCCATAGTAAACAAGGTAGCCACCAATGCAGATGCTTTAAAAACCAAACTCTCCGATGGGTCCAAAACCAATTTCTCACTTGGCGATTTCGCTCCGGCCAATGTCGCCCCTCCGGTGCCAATTGCACAATCACAAAAGGCCGGAGGCTTACCACCGATCGTGCCAACCATCACGTCCAAAGTCGAAAACACCGGAAGCTTCACCCCACAAGTCTCCGCAGCCACGACCAACCGCAGATCGACTGCCTCAGTTGCTCCCGTTGCTGCCACCAAACTTAAGGGGATCCATCCCAAGACCGACTTCACAGTCGCAACGGTATTGCCCGGCAGCCAAACCGGTCCAATTGTTGCGATGGAATTTAACGAGTACGGACAGCTGTTGCTGTCTCGCGCGAACGGCCCATTGCTGATCGCCGACATCGTTGACATGGCTGACCCCACCGCACCAGATCAATCACCACAAAAACAGGTACGTGTGCTGTGTAACGAAGTCCGTTCCTGCCAGGGGATTCTACCGCTCAACGGGGACGTGTTCGTCACCGCCGAAGGACCGGATGGGCAGGCATTATACCGTCTGTCAGATACCGATGGTGATGGACAGGCAGAAGTCACTGATACTCTGCTGAAGTTCACCGGAGAACCAACCACAGGCGGGCCGCAAGGAATCACTCTTGGACCTGACGGAATGCTGTATATCGTGGTTGCAAATTACAGCCAGTTGAAGGATACGGTTTCTCGCCGTAGTCCTTACCAGGTGGCCTACGAGGGCGACTTACAACCGGGGCCAAAAAACTCCGCGGCCCCTTGCGGCACCGTCATTCGCGTCGGCGTTGATGGCAGCCGCCCCGAAACCGTCGCCGGTGGCATCGGCAACGCCCAAGACCTAGTCTTCAACCAAAATGGCGAACTCTTCATTCACGACAGTGACAACGAGAATGACCGGGGCACTTCCTGGTACCGACCGTCAATGGTTTTCAGTGTCACCGCCGGTGCAGATATCGGCTGGCGCGAGGGTTGGTCCAAGTTTGCCAGCTACTACCCGGACCAGACGCCTGCGGTGTGTGAGACTGGCCAGGTTTCCCCTGCGGGCGCTGTGCTGTATCAGCACTTGATGTTCCCGGAGAAGTACCAGAGCTCAATCTTCCTGGCAGACCAATCTGCCGGAAAAATCTTGTCACTCCAGACAAAGGCCGCCGGAGCAGGCCACATCGGCAAACCGGAAACATTTCTGACAACCGATGGCCTAAATATTCGCGACCTGGCTGTTGGGCAAGACGGTGCACTCTATTTTTGCACCGGCGACAAAAGCAGTAATAGCCAAGGTGGCGTCTATAAGGTCAGTTGGAACGGCACGGTCCCAGAAACGGTCATGACATTCGAAAATGATCTGGCAAAAGTCATGCGACACCCTCAACCGGGATCGGCATGGGCGCGACAAAACATTGCCGAACTGCGACGCCAGATGGGACGCAAATGGAAAGAGTCCGTGCTGGGCGTGATGACGGAGGACCGTAACCCGCCAAAGTTTCGCATTCGTGCGATGCAACTGTCGGTTCTATATGGGCCGCAACTGCCCACCGGTATTCTCCAAACACTCGCCAAAGATGAATCGCCTGACGTTCGGGCCCAAGCCGCACTGATGTGCGGATTAAGCCAACGTTCGGCCGACCACGAATTACTGACCGGAATGCTCAACGATGCGTCCTCGATGGTACGCCGTAAGGCAGGCGAAGCGTTGTTGCGAGTTGACCTGCCTCTTGAATATCAACAGCTAACTCATTTGCTCCAGTCGACCGATCGCGTCGAAGCCATGACCGCTCGCCGATTGCTGGAACGCATCGACGCCGATCGATGGCAGACGCAACTGGTCAACAGCGAAAACATTCGCCTGTACTTGAGTTCGTCACTCGCCCTGATGACGGCGCAGCCCAACCTCGAACGGGCCTACCATATTCTCACCGAAGGCAGCAAAGCGCTTGACGGCTACCTGAGCGACGAGGATTTTCTGGATTTACTTCGCGTGACTCAAATAACGCTGGCCCAAGGTCAGGTAGACCCCGGGAAAATCCCCGCTTTCGTGCAGCGACTGGGAGAGGAGTTTCCCGCCGGAAGTCCGGAGATCAATATGGAATTGGTCAAGGTACTTTCCGGGCTGGGTGCTGGTGAACTTGATGGGCGGTTGGCGACCTGGTTACAGGCCCCGACAACGACCGCCGCCGAAAAATCCCACGCAGCCAGATACTTTCAACAGTCTTCCGGCACCCTCTCCAGCAGCACGCGTCTACTGCTTTCACAGGCAGTTAAAGGTGGCAACGGGTTCTCCAATGACCAAAAGCTTCAGGTGATAGAACACAAGAATACCGTTTCTTCCACACCGGCGGCAAAACCACAGACGCCACCAACGGACAACCTGCAAGAACTGATTGCCGGAGGCGACCAGTGGCCAGAAGCGGTCATCGCGTCGTTTCAGCACATGCCCAATCCGTTGACCAATCAGTTGGCAAGTTCTCTGCGAACACTCGATCAGAAAATGACAGGCCGTACGGACCATGCCGCCCAGCAGGTTCGACTGGGGATTATCGCAATGCTGGCTGAACATGGCTCGGAGGCGTCATTCGCCTACTTGCGAGAGTGCTTTGATAGCGAACCGCACCGGCGCGCAGATTTGGCAATCGGTTTGGCGCTTCAGCCGGACGGCGACAACTGGTCATACCTGGTCAGTAGCCTGCCAGTGGTGGATGACGTAACTGGCGACGAGATTTTGAAAAAACTGACAACCGTCCGCCGACGCCCCAAGGACCCGGTTCACTATCGCGACGTGATCGAACTGGGCTACCGCCTGGAGGGCAAATCCGCGGCAGCCGTTAATCTACTGGCATACTGGACCGGCAACGATGCGAGCCGCAACGTTGACTCTTGGCAACAGCAACTGGGCGACTGGAGCCAGTGGTATGCGGGAGAATTTCCGACCGCAGCTCCCATCGCCACAGCCAGTGCCGGCGAAGACCGCGTTGCTGAACGTGAGATGATTCTGGACGCTTCTAATGCTGATGGAACTTTGATGCGGTAATTGAAGCAGGCCCGGTTACCGGGCAATCTTGCCACGACGCGGACCAGGCAATCATGCTCATTCCTGTATCAATACGGGTTTCGAACATAAGCAAGCATGCTCTGCGTTTGCCAAAAAATTCGACAACCGGGCCATGGCGATGACCACCGAAGACTCCATCACAACCGACGACAAAACCACGGTCCTTGCACTTCGCCACATGGTGCGGGGGTTTGTCTCGGAAAGGAACTGGAGTAAATTTCACAGCCCCAAAAATATCAGCATGGCTTTGGCCATCGAGGCGGCCGAACTGATGGAGCATTTCCAGTGGATCGACGGAGCAGAATCACGAACACCCGATCCACAAAAAACGGTCGCGATCGGTGAAGAATTAGCCGATGTGTTGTGCTACGCCGTTTCCATCGCCAACGAACTGGATATCGACATCGCCGCAGCGATGAAACGCAAGATGGAACTCAATCGACAAAAGTATCCGGTGGAAGAGTACCGAGGGCGTTACGGCAAGGATGATCCCAGCCCGACGGATCAGTAGCTAACTCCGCCAGCATCGAGGATATCGCAAATCTTGCAACCTACACAGTCGCGGTTGGATGTGACCATGATGTCGTAGCGTCCGCTGGTGGCCGACCACGGGCGGTTAGCCGCGTCGTAGGTGAAAGGTGTCGCTGGCGATGATAGGTGCCAAAGAAGTCACATTCCTTCCCGTGGCAGCGTCCACCCGTAGGGTGAGTCGTTCGGGTTTCGCGCCAGCGGAATCCTGACCCACCATCGGCCTGTCGGCATAGAGGTGGGTCGGCATAGCAGGTGGGTCGGCGCAATAACGCTGCGCGTTGGATTGGCTTGACACCACCCTACTTTTTGTCCAAACCTGCTACTGCTGGAGCGGTCACATTCTCGTACCCAAGCAAACCAATCCGGCCAGCGTGATCCCGGTGCGCATAAGAATGCGACCGCTCAGGTGAGACGGTCGAACGGGTCTGCGTACTGGCCCTCGGCTTTCTCCAATTGCCCCACCTCCCGGCGGTGATCGGTCAACCAACGATTGAGAATCGTGACCGCACTGCGAAAGTCGTGTCCCAGCAACATCAGCAAGTCGATGTTGTTTTGCCAAGATGATTCAAAGGAACTCCTTTTAATCTGCTTTTGCCCAAACGTCAGCCCGAAAAAAACAACCACTTCAGGTACAGTGACAGCGGTCGCACATGCTTTGCTGCATACAGATTTTACCTCGGTTCTGATAATTCCAGCTTCACTCTTTGCAATCTAAATGACTCTTGGGGAATTCAGATCGCTGAAAACAATATCATAAAAAAATTCCCCAATGTCGAAGAATTTTCTTGCATGTGGATTTCAGATTGCTACAACCGATCGTAATACCGGATTTCGAACCGTTTGTTGAATCAACGCTGTTCAAGCCGTTA
>CALCJM010000077.1 GCA_937967505.1 uncultured Pirellulaceae bacterium
ATCGCCCAAAAACGCGGCTGGAAATTCAACATGGAATTCTTGGAAAAAGTCTGGGACAACACCACTCACGTCTGCGGAGGCCTTGTCCGAGGATTTGAACGTACAGTCACCAACCTGTTTGGGTCATCCAACGCGCGGCAGGTCAAAAAATATCAAGCCAAAGTCGATGCCATCACCCAGTTGGAAGGCAAGTACGAGGCGATGAGCGACAAAGAACTGGTAGCACAAACACGTGCTTTCCAGGACCGCTTGGCTAACGGGGAAACAACCGACGATATTCTGGTTGAAGCGTTTGCCGTTTGCCGCGAGGGTGGCAAGCGGTTTCTACAAATGCGTCATTACGATGTGCAGATGATCGGCGGGATGGTCTTGCACAGCGGTGCCGTCGCAGAAATGGTCACCGGTGAAGGTAAAACGCTTGTCGCGACTCTGCCAACCTACCTGAACGCTCTTGAAGGCCGCGGCGTTCACGTCATCACGGTCAACGACTATCTGGCCCGTCGCGATATGGAGTGGATGGCCCCTTTATACATGGGGCTGGGACTGACCGTCAGTGCCATCCAAAGCAACATGCCGGCCGATGAGCGTCAAAAGGCCTACGAGTGCGACATCACTTACGGTACCAACAACGAGTTCGGGTTTGACTACCTGCGCGACAATATGCGTCCGGCCGCGCGCGGCGATGAGCGCTTCCCCAAGCAGGCTCAACAGACTCAGGGTCCGCTGGCGTTTGCCATCATCGACGAGGTCGATAACATTCTGATCGACGAGGCCCGAACGCCGCTGATTATCTCCGGGCCGGCCCATCAAAATCCCTCCAAATATGCCGAAGCAGATCGCATTGCCCGCACGCTCGAGCGCGAGGTGGACTACGTCGTCAACGAGAAAGACCATACCGCAACCCTGACCGAAGACGGGATCCGTAAAGCTGAAAAAATGGCCGGAGTAGAATCGTTCTACACCGCCGGCAACATGGACTGGCCACACCTGATCGATAACGCACTCAAGGCTCACGGGCTGTATGTGGTCGATGTGAATTACGTCGTCAAGGAAGGCCAAATCGTTATCGTCGATGAATTTACCGGTCGTCTGATGGATGGTCGTCAATGGGGTGACGGTCTGCACCAGGCCGTTGAGGCCAAAGAAGGCGTCAAGATCAAGGAAGAGACGCAAACGCTGGCGACGATCACGTTGCAAAATTACTTTAAACTGTACGACAAAATCTGCGGCATGACCGGTACGGCGATGACCGAAGCCGAAGAGTTTTACAAAATCTACACACTGGATGTGGTGGCGATCCCGACCAATCGGCCACTGCAACGCCGCGAGTACGCCGACCTGATTTTCTGCAATGAGAAATACAAATGGGAAGCGGTCGCCAACGAGATCGAGGACTACCATCGCCACGAGATGGTATTTCTGAAAAACGGCGATTTTGTTGCCGGAAAAATCATCTCCCAAACTGACGACGAAGTGGTCTTTAAGGATCGCTACGATGACGAAGAACACAAATTCGCGATGTCCAAGGTGGATCGAATTCAGTTACCCGGTCGGCCGATTTTGATCGGTACCGTGTCGATTGAGAAAAGCGAAACCCTGTCCCTGTTATTGGACAAACGCGGGATCAAACACGAAGTGCTCAACGCGAAGCATCACAAACGCGAGGCCGAAATCGTTGCTCAGGCCGGTCGCTTCGACGCGGTCACCATTGCCACCAATATGGCCGGGCGCGGTACCGATATCATCATGGGCGGTAACCCGGAAAACATGGCTTGGGCGCAGCTGCAAACCAAATACAAAACTCGCCTGGATGTGCCGCTGGAGGAATGGGATGCACTGGTCGAAGAGATCGATCAGGCCCACCAGATGTCCGAAATGGGCAAAAAGGTCAAAGATCGTGGTGGTCTGCATGTCTTGGGCACCGAACGCCATGACGCGCGGCGGATTGACCTCCAGCTGCGCGGCCGTTGCGGTCGCCAGGGTGACCCCGGAAGCAGCCGCTTCTTCCTGTCGCTGGACGATGATCTGATGCGAATCTTCGCTGGCCCGTTTGTCAAACGGATGCTGGAGATGGGCGGATTTAAGGGGCCCGAGCCCATGGAAAGTCGGATGGTTTCCCGCCGCATCGATGGTGCCCAGAAAAAACGCGAGGAGTACAACTTCGAAGCGCGAAAAAGCCTGCTGGAGTATGACGAAGTCATGGACGAACAGCGGAAACGCGTCTATCGCTTCCGCCAACGCATTCTCAACGGTGTCAGTTGTCGCGAGATTGTCCAAGATATGATCGAGGACCAGATTGAGAATTTTCTGGATACCATTCTGGATGAGGGCTACGGGCGCGAGGTGTTTTCCCGCCATGCCGCCGCGCTGTTATCGGTCGAATATCTCGACCCCAAGGCGTTCCGTGGGCTCAAACCGGAAGAAGCGATCCGCATCGCGCGAGACGAGGCCAACCGCCAATCCGAAACGGATATACTTGGCCAGATCGAACAGGACCTGCCGCTGTCGGAAGACGATTCGGAATGGAACTGGAACAATTTACGTTCCTTCATGAAAACGCGCTGGGCGTTGGAATTCAGCGAAAAAGAACTGAAACAGGTCAGCCGCGATCGCCTAGACGAAAAATTGATTGGCGAAGCACGCCGGGCAATCGAGAAGGTCGAAATCGACGGTGCCGAAGTCATGCTGGACGAAGAGTATGGACTCAAATCGGCTCAAGCGTGGGCGCGAGCCAAATTTGGCGTCGAGGTCAACATTGAGGATTTGAAAGATGTTCCCACCGAAGACGTAAAGATACACTTTTCCGAAAAAGCGGTTGCGAAGTACCTAGAAAAGGAAGCCGTGTATCCGGTAATGGCAGGCATGTACCGGTTCGTCAAACCGGCCACCGCCCAAACCAAAGCACTGCTGGACGCTGACGGACTGATCACCTGGGCCAGTCGCCGATTCTCCACAGAAATCGGCATTGATGACCTGAACAACAAACGCGGAGAAGAGATCCATGACCTGTTGCTGGACAAGAGTCATCAATCCCAGCAACAGGCAATGGTGTCACTCGAAACACTTCAGGAGCAGTTGGAAAAAATGAATTCCAACGGTGAAGTTCCCTTGAAAAACGCCAACGGTGCCGCCCGGTCACTGACATCGTGGTTCAAAGATTCGATTGACTACGATCTGGATCTGAAAAACTACGAACGCATGGATTATGAACAACTCGAACAGCGACTCGAAGCGATTGTGGAAGACCACTACCATCCGGAATTCCGCCGCATGGAACGGATGGTCCTGTTGGAAATCGTGGACAGTGCGTGGAAAGATCACCTGCTGGCGATGGACTACCTGCGCAGCGCTGTTCGCCAAATGGGGATGGCTCAACTGGATCCAAAAGTCGAATACAAGCGTCAGGGTATGGAGATGTTTAAAGGGCTGTGGTCGTCCATCGGCGAACGCGTCACCGACCTTGTTTTCCGCGTCGAACAACTGAACGAAGACTTTGTCAGCCACACGCTAACGGAGACATCCGCTCGCCACGAAGAATTTCAGGAACGCCTGCCTGAACCGAAGCATCAATCCGAAATGCAGCAGCAACAGGAAGACGCGATTGCCAATTCGGGCGAACAAAAAAAGACCATGGAGTCGCTTCGCAATGTGGGCCCAAAGGTCAAACGAAACGACCCTTGCCCCTGCGGCAGTGGAAAAAAGTACAAGAGTTGCTGTTTGAGAAAGTAGCCGTCGGTGCTGACCCAGCGGCGCGTTGACGCGTCGTGCAAACCACCATCCAGCCACCGGGAAGGATCCCATGAGCCTGATTTTGAATTTGATCTACCTTGGGGCCATGGTGCTTTTCAGCCCGTGGCTGGCATGGCGGGTCGCCTGTCAAAAAAAGAACCGTCAAGGATTCGGACAAAAATTCCTTGGGCTGGTTCCCCAGCGCTGTGGCGACCGCCGGTGCCTCTGGTTTCACGCGGTCAGCGTTGGCGAAGTCAAACTGCTAGGGCCGGTCATTGAACGTCTCGCGCAACGTTCGCCAGACCTCGAAATTGTCATCTCCTCCACCACACAATCCGGGCGCGCGCTGGCCGCCGAACTGTATCCGGATCATCTGACGTTTTATAGCCCGCTGGATTTTTCTTGGGCGATTAACCGTGCCTTCAAACGAATCCGCCCGGTGGCAATCGTGCTGGCGGAACTGGAACTCTGGCCCAACCTGATTGCGCTGGCATCGAAACGCGCGATCGATGTCTGCGTCATTAACGGACGACTAAGTGAAAAAAGCGCACGCGGGTACAGGCGGTTTTCGTTTCTGGTGGGGCCCATGTTTCGGAAATTGGCCTGGGTGGGTGCCCAATCACAGCACTATGCCGACCGCTTCGTGCGCAATGGCTGCGATCGGTCACGCGTCAGTGTTACCGGCAGCGTAAAATTTGATGGCGTGGAAACCGATCGCAAGAACCCCACCACCAGACGCTTGGCGACCGTCGCACGGCAGGCCGGCATCAATCAGAAGTGCTTCACCTTCATTGCCGGCAGCACTCAATTCGAGGAAGACCTGATGGCTGCCGAAGCCTGGCAGACCGCAGTGAAATCCAACAGCAGACTGCGCTTGATCCTAGTGCCCCGCCATCCAGCGCGTGTTGGCAAACTGACAGAATCGCTGGACACGATCGGTGTGCCGTGGCAATTGCGATCGTCGATCACTGAAACGTCTCAGGTCACCAACGTCGCGCGCGGTAACACCGCTGCGAAAGTGCTGATCGTAGACGGGATTGGCGAGCTATCGCACTGGTGGGGAATCGCTGACTGTGGGTTTGTTGGTGGCAGCATGGGCACGCGCGGCGGACAAAGCATGATCGAACCGGCCGGTTTTGGTGTGCCCGTTTGCTTCGGGCCCAACACGTCCAATTTCACCGACACGGTGGACCAATTAATCGACAACGAAGCAGCCGAAGTCGTCCACGACGGCAAACAATTACTCGCATTCATGCAGTGGGCAATTCAGATGCCTCACCTGTGCGCCGCCATGGGCCAGCGCGCTCAGAAGGTCGTTGGACGCAACGAGGGAGCTGCCGATCGGACGGTTACCGGGATCTTACGGACCGTGGGCAATCCGAATGATCTGATCGGCGACGATCCTTCCAGTCGCACCCACCACGCTGCCTAAAGTGGAAAAACACCCGTACAAACATGGGGCCACGCTGACAAACGCAGGTAAATGCAGATAAATGATGCAGACAAACGCCGGTTCAAAACCGTCCTGCTCCCTGCATTTAGATCCTTGAGGGACCGTAAATGTCTGCTAAAATGCCCGGTCGGCGTCGGGGCTCCGCCCCCTGACATTCCTGCCGCTTTTTAAAACTGTTATTTGAGATTTGAGGAGAACCACGTGGCTTCTGGAAAGTATTTATTCACAAGCGAATCAGTCAGCATGGGCCATCCGGACAAACTGGCCGATCAAATCTCTGACGCAGTTCTCGACGCGATGCTGGCTCAAGACCCCTCCAGTCGCGTCGCATGTGAAACCATGGTCACCACCGAACTGGCGGTTGTTGCCGGAGAGATTACCTCGAAAGCGGATGTCGATGTTGAGAAACTGGTCCGTAGCGTCATGCGGGACGTTGGCTACACCGATTCGGCCACCGGCATCGGATGCGATTCCTGTGATGTCCAGGTCAAACTTGACCAACAGTCTCCCGACATCGCGATGGGCGTTGATGCCGATGGTGCTGGCGATCAGGGCCTAATGTTTGGCTACGCCTGTGACGACACCGAAGAATTGATGCCCTTGCCAATCGCTCTGTCGCACCAGATTCTGGAAAAACTTAACGAAGCCCGTTTCTCCAAAAAGGTCGATTGGCTGCGTCCGGACAGTAAGAGCCAGGTCACAGTGGAATACGACGGCTTTACACCTGTCCGCATCGACACCGTTGTCGTTTCGACCCAACATGGTCCGAACGTCGATAACGCCACCATCCAGAAATTCATCAAGGAAGAAATCGTTCAGCCGCTGCTGCCGGCAGACCTCGTCAAAGGCGACGTGACCTACCACATCAATCCAACCGGCAAATTCGAAATTGGTGGCCCGCACGGTGACTGTGGTTTGACCGGTCGCAAGATCATCGTTGACACGTACGGTGGCTGGGGACGCCACGGTGGTGGTGCTTTCAGCGGTAAGGATTCCACGAAAGTTGACCGCAGTGCAGCCTACATGGCGCGTCACGTTGCCAAAAATATCGTTGCCGCCGGTCTGGCCAAACGGTGCGAAGTACAACTTGCTTACGCGATTGGTGTGGCTGATCCTGTCAGCGTTCACGTCGATACCCAAGGCACCGGTACAATCGCTGATTCAGCCATTTGCGACATCGTGCGTGAACAATATCCGCTATCGACTCAGGGCATCATCAAGTACCTGAAGCTACAGCGGCCGATCTTCCGCAAGACAGCCGCCGGCGGTCACTTTGGTCGCAACGATCCTGATTTCACTTGGGAAAACACCGATTCGGCCAAAGAACTGGCGGAAAAAGCAACTGCGAATGCATCGGCCTAGATCCGGTTCGCCACGCAGTAACACGATAATGCAGAAGGCGTTACAATTTGGTTTGTAACGCCTTTTTTATGGTGCGTCCCCTATGGCGCGTCCCGGTTTTTACCCAACCCCCGGGTGACAAGAGCAGACTGTCTTTCTTGGTTAACTTTTCCGATACCTCTCGATACCTCTTTCAATCCACCGCCGGAACAAGCCATGAGCGACCCACCATACGAAACGGCGCACGACATTGAGGCCCGACTGAATCGCTTGTGTGGTGACAACGCGACCGAATCGACCGCCGACCGGCAAACGCCTGCGGATTTTTCGGGAGATGAACCGTCCTCTACGGTAGAGGAAACACTGATGCAGGACCGCTCTGTCAGCCAGTTCATCGTGCGCTCGCAAAGATCCGATTCGGGGCAAATGATCGATACACTGACCGGTAGTTTCCGATGTCAGTTCGAACCCTCCCAAACCGTTCATGTACTTCATCTCCCAATCTATCCTCCAATGGAAACCGAACCGGAGGTGGAGGTGGAATCAGTTTGCGACACCGAAGACGTGAATGTTCGACTTACGCAGGCGAAACGATTTGGCTTGCGAATCGAACTCAAACGTTCCTCCGACCCCGCACACCGCGCATCGGTTGTGGTCGAGGTCATCGCGTCGAGTAAATCGGCCGACCAGTAGCCGACCTCGGACTGGACTGGATTGAATTGGGCCGGACGAAATCGAACTTCAGTCCCACACGTTGATCAGTTTGATTTGGATGGTCGGCGGGTGTATCTGCCCGAAAGACAAATGTGGCCGCGCCCCGTTGCGGAAAATGAGGGCACAACACGGCGATTGCAGTTCTACGTCATGGGTTCCAGGAACGCTTCATCGACCTCCATCGACACCCCTTTTTCCAGAAACTGGATCGAGAGCAGCAGTCTGGTTTTCCCCTCACGCCGCAGCACGACCCCTTCATATCCGGCGAAGGGTCCGCGTTTGACCGAAACACGGTCGCCGGTGGCAAGCTTCGATTCCACGGTCAGCGGCACGCCCGCTTTGATCACATCATGGATCTGCCGCAGTTGCCTGACCAGCAACTCATGGTCTACCACGGGGCTGCATTTGGAAACGCAATTGGTCTTCAGCATTTCAGTGCGGCCTGCCTCGTCGGCAAACACAAACACATAATTGGCGAACAGCGGAATATAGGAGTTCCGCAACCGGCCGCTGGGAGAGCGGTAGCGTTTGGAAATCACCGGCCCATAGAAGGCAATATCTCGGTTAGCCAGCTTCCGCATCAGGTCTTTTTCCCGGCGCGAGACGGTATAGACACTCCACCACCGGGCTCCCGCCTGCTCCCGTTGCGCCAGAAGCTCCGGTGCGTCAAGTAAATTGGCGGGGTGGATATCGTCTTCTTGTTTAAGAATCGGCATGGTGGTTCAATGATGGTGGGCGGCTGACTTCCGGGTTATCATACCGGAGCAGCAAAACTTGGCCAATCCTTGGAACTCAGGCCACGACCGATCATCTTTCCAGGACCCCAGCAGATGCCCGAACCTCCCACCCCCCGAGCCATCATCCTGATGGGCGTTTCCGGCTGCGGAAAAACAACATTTGGAGAACTGCTCAAACGGGAACTGAAGTTCGATTTTAAAGATGGCGACGAACTGCACTCACCAGCCAACGTTGCCAAAATGGCCTCTGGCCAACCACTTAATGATGACGACAGACGTCCCTGGCTTAATGCAATCTGCCAGTACATTGATCAAAAACTGTACGAGCACGAATCAGTTGCGGTCGCCTGTTCGGCCCTCAAACGATCCTACCGCCAGCAATTGCGCCAGCTTTCGCAACCGCCAATCTTTATTCACTTGGTGGGCAGCATGAAACTCATTTCGTCTCGCCAGGCCAAACGAGCGGGGCACTACATGCCTCCGGAACTTATGCAAAGCCAGTTCGATGCACTCGAACCAACCCACAACGAAGACGATGTAGTCGAAGTTTCGGTGGAACTGCCGTTGTTGGAGGTCGAACGCCAAGTATTGGCGGCGGCCAAGCGATAAGGCGACTGGCAGCTGAAAGCTTACCGTTGGCGATGTTGGCAGCGTCGCCAACGGATGGTAAATTCCTAACTGCCAGTCGCCTAAATTCCCACCGGCCGTCTGCGATCGGGTTGCAATGAAGCTGCGAAATTTTGGGGCGATCAGACAACGATCACGGCGCGTTCTTTTTCAGCTTCCGCTGTAACGTTCGACGTGGAATGTCCAGACGTCTGGCCGCCTCCGAAATGTTGCCTCCCGAATCGGCAAGCACGCGTTGGATGTGTTCCCATTGGGCGGACGCCAGCGACGGCGGAGGAAACTCGGGATCCTCAATTACCGGTGAATCATTGAAGGCCGCCAAAACCTGATCGGCATCGGCGGGCTTGGTGACATACCCTACCGCACCCAATTTGACCGCCTCAACCGCGTTGGTAATTGAACCGTATCCCGTCAAAATGACGCAATCGGTACTCGGCGAAGCATCGCGGATCGCCCGCAAGAGTTCCAGCCCCGACTTTCCCGGCATTTTTAAATCAAGGACAGCTCGGGAAGGCTGGTGCAGTCTTGCCAGACCAATCGCCTGATCGAAATCACCGGCCATATACACGACCAGTCCGCGACGTAAAAAAGACTTTTCCAGTCGATTTCTCAAAACGTCGTCGTCATCGACGACCATAATTGATAGTGGTTGATTCATTTGTTGGATACCGTGACTTCCGCGTTAACATGAATTCATTGGCCGCCAAGAGGTAACTGGATCGTAACGGTTGTCCCCTCTCCTTCGGCTGACGTGTGACTAACCGTCCCACCAAGTCGATTGACAACATTTTTTGCGAGAAAAACCCCCAGCCCCATCCCCTTTCCGGGGGGTTTGGTAGTGAAAAATGGCTCACTAACGCGTTCCAGCACCTGAGGAGTCATGCCGGTGCCCCGATCAACGATTTCCCAACACCAAGCTTGCTGGTTTTGACGAATTTTCACGCGTACCGGCCGGTCGCTGCAATCAGCATCAAGCGCGTTTTGCACCAACCCGCGGATCGCCTGACTGAGCCCATCGACCGGCACCGAAACCAGTTGCGGATGATCGCGCTCCAACAAATCGAGATCCACCCTGCCCCGTCCGATCAAGCCTTCCAGTGAAGCTTCTGCAAGAGTGCCTAATTGCACCTGTCGCAGAGGTTCCCCAACTGCTTCGCCAGCGTGGCTGGACATGCGGTCGATGATCGTTCGACAGCGGTCCAGTTGGCTGCGGATCAAATGCACATCCTCAATCACGTCTTCAGCGCCCGGGAAATCTGGAGGATATTTCTCAAAAGCCTGTTCTACATCTTTGGCCACGATGGCGATCGTCGATAGCGGCGTGGCAAGTTCATGAGCGGTGCCGGCGGCCAATGTCCCCAACGCCTCAACTTTCTCGTTCCGTGCTTGCTGTTGATGGACGCGGCGAACCGTCGCCTGTTGCAATCGGACCTCTCCCGTCAATCGGGTCATAAAATAAACGATAACACTCGAACAGGTCGCAAACGCCACCAGCAATGAGAAATGGTTCAATGTCATCCGCCCGGCCCGCGCAAAAGCAGGCAATCCCATATCCAGATGCTCAACATTAAGATGCTCAAACGCAATCAGCAGTAAGCAAAGATTGGCCAACAGGTTAATGCTCCACGCCCACTTGCGGTCCAAAACTACCGCGCCAAGGCTCACATTGACCAACATAAACAATGAAAACGGGTTATTGGGGCCTCCCGTGGCAAACAACAGTGCGGTTAACGAAAGGACATCCATCACCATGATCAGCCCCAGCACCGTTCGCCATCCCGGGGTCGCAACGGCCGGCAACGGATTGTGCGGGGACTGAGAGTCTCGTGGTTGATCAACCGTTTGGGAAAATCGAAGTGACAGCAGCACGTTCGAAACAGCCGTCACGGAAATCACGACGATCATCGCCCACAAGGCGGGAATCTTTGTCTGGAAGAAAAAAACCGCTCCGAGGATTGCTGCGATTTGCCCAATCACGGCCACCCAGCGCAGGTTAATCAGCCACGCTGCATTGAGAAAACTTGTTTCAGAAGATTGGGGCATGGTAAATTTTAAATGTGCAGGAAGATTCACAATGAAACATTGAAAACGCAACGTTTGACCAAAAATGGCGACTTCGGAAAACTCCCCTGAAAAATTGGTCCCTGACATTGTGGATTTGGGGGCACCGGATACGCTGAACCCATCCTACACCATTAACGCCCGATCGGACCTATGAACCGGACCTCCGCAGAAATTGAAACCGTCAAAATTGCCAATCAAGATTCCAGCATCGCCAAACCGATGGCGACGCTGTCTCCCGGTGCACTGCGGTATATCCTAGCGGCCATGTGCATCGTCCCGGTGGCCATTATTCTGGCGCTGTTTGCCTATATGCCGCCAGTGTACGAAGGGCTGCTGGAGGTTAAAATTACCGCAACCGGTTTGCCACCGGCAACCTTCTACGAAGCAGACTATTACAAACGGCCCGAGCAACTCAACGGGCAGTCTGTCGCCGACAGCGGCACACTGGTTGTTGAAAATCTTAGCGACCAGGACTGGACACATCTAAACATCCAGGTCAACAAGCACTATCAGATCATCGACAAGGAACCGATCAAAGCGCACTCCACGCGCGTGTTTGACCTAAACCGCTTTCTCAATCGAACCGGAGCGCGATTTAGTTTGCGGTACAACGAACTTTCGCATGCACGAATCTACGCACGACGCCCCACACGTGACCGGGCAACCTACGCGTGTGAATTTAAAAACGGCGAACCGGTCGAACTTCAGGAAACGATCCAAGCCAGAGAAAGAGCTGCAGCAAAGCAATAGCAGCCCAACGCACCAAAGCCCCGCGCCTTCCCTCTCATGGTGAAATCAGCACCTCAAACGCTTTAGGCGACCGGCAGTCAGGAGTTCACCATCCGTTGACGACGCTGCCAGCGTCGCAGCGCAACTGGCAGCATCGCCAACGGTAAGCTTTCAACTGCCAATCGACTTATCGGTCAATCGACTTACCTGCCTTTGAGCCGTGCCTGAAACTGCCGCGCACGTTGCAAGTAGAGTTTCTCGCCGGGCGCTAGCGTACTTAAGGTACAAACCGAAGTGTAAATTGCTCGCATCCCGTCCACCCACACTCCGGTGGCTGTCGAATCATTGGCAGGAAAGAAACTCTCATAACGCCTCTTGAGATCCTCGATCAACTGCCGGGTCTGCTTCGCTGGAGACACGTCCTCACCCTCATTGTCGTGATCAAAGTCAGTGCGAATCATCGCCGGTTGCGTTTTCGATTCGATAACCGAACCATCCTGACTGCGGATGGATGATGCCAGTGCACGGTGGATCGACCGGTCATCCAACCCTTCATCCACGTCCGCCAGTGCGATAATCGTCTTTTCAATCGCCAGCAACACCATCGAATTTTTCTGGGTAAACCGGTCACGCTCCCCTCTCTTCATTTTTAGCGGTTTGACCACTGCCGGTTTGGCAATCCCGTTTTTTTCCCGCTTTTTTAAGATTTTCAGCAGCTGCTTGCGCTTCTTGTCGCTGGCCATAATCTCGCAATCCTTGCCCAAATACTTGTCAAATCCACGACGCCAAACCGTGTCGGGAAATTCGCCGACGCGCGGTTACCAGCCTTCGGTGCTTACGATTTATCCCACGCGACAATTTTGCTAGGATACCGCAAACCAAACATCCTGCCAGCACCAATAAGGGATCATCGTGACCAGCGACCTGACCAGCCAACTCAAGAGCACTTTAGAATCGGTGCTTGCCCCCCACCACCAATCCCATGTCCTCAAACACTGGGAGAAACTCGATTCGGCAGCCCAACAGAAACTGGCCGACCAGATACTGGCATTCGACTTCGACCAGCTAGCGCGATTGTTCCGGCAACAGGACACTGGCACCCATTGGGATGAACTGGCGGAAAAGGCCAGCGTGCCGCCAGCAATCACGCTGGCGGATTTCGCCGACGCGGCCTCCCATGACGCAGCGTGGCAGGCCGGAGCAGATCTTCTGCGTCAGGGTAAAGTCGGCATGATCATCACCGCCGGCGGACAGGGAAGCCGATTGGGATTCGATCACCCCAAAGGGATGTTTCCGATCGGGCCGGTCAGCGACGTTACACTGTTTCAGATCTTTTTTGAAAAAGTAATGGCTCGCGCCAACCAGTTCGGATCGGTCGTCCCAATCTATATCATGACCAGTCCGCCGACACACGATGAAACGATCGTGTTTCTGAAGGAGCAAAACTGGTTCGGCATGAACCCGGAAGACGTTCAGGTATTCTGTCAGGGCGTCATGCCGGCGGTGGATCATAATGGAAAAATTCTCCTTTCGGAGGTTGGCGAAGTCTTCGTCAGCCCCGATGGCCACGGGGGAGCGCTGTTGGCCCTAGAGAAAAGCGGTGCGCTGGCCGATATGCAACAGCGGGGCGTCGAACACGTGTTCTATGGGCAAATCGACAATCCGTTGGTGCAGGTTTGTGCCCCGGCATTATTGGGATACCATGCCAACAGCGGATCAGAGATGACATCCCAAGTTGTCCGTAAATCCGACCCACTCCAAAAGGTAGGCAATGTGATTACGGTCGATGGTGTCGTTCAGATCATCGAATACAGCGATCTGTCGGAACAGTACGCGCGCGAAACAACAGCCGACGGAAGTTTAAAACTGTGGGCCGGCAGCATCGCCGTCCACATTTTCAAAACCGAATTTTTTCAACGCATGAGCGACACCACAGACTCCATGCCGTTTCACCGCGCCCACAAAAAGGTCGCTTTCATCGACGACAGCGGCCAGCGCGTTGAACCAGAGACCAACAACGCCATCAAATTTGAAAAATTTATCTTCGACCTGCTACCGGCGGCAAACCATGCCATCATTTGCGAGGTCGATCCGGCAGACGGTTTCTGTGCGGTAAAAAATGCCCCCCCCGCCGCAGCGGAAACCCCCGACCATGTCAAACAGGCCATCAGCGCTCTCCATACGCGCTGGTTCAACGAAGCGCACGTCCAGGTGGCTGACGGCGTGATCGTCGAAATCAGCCCACTGTTTGCCCCGGATGCCAAAGCACTAAAAGAAAAAATTGATGCAGATCCTGCACTCGCCGCACCGATCACCAAAAACACCTACTTCAACTAACGCTTCCTCTCAAGAAACACGCTATGCTATATGCAACCATTATGGCTGGCGGAGCCGGCACCCGGTTCTGGCCTGCCAGTCGCAAAACATCCCCCAAACAACTTCTCAATTTGGTGGGAGACCGGTCCATGATTCAGGCCACCGTCGATCGCCTGAAGGGACTCTGCCCGCCAGAGAATTTGCTGATCGTGACCAACGAAATCCTTGTTGCTCCGATTGCCGATCAACTGCCGGCTCTTCCGGCGTCTTCGGTAATTGGCGAACCTGCTAAACGTGATACGGCACCCTGCATCGGACTGGCTGCGGCATGGGTCGCCGCCAAAGATCCGGATGCCACGATGGTCGTCATGCCGGCCGATCATGTAATCTCCCCGGATGACGTGTTCCAGCAATCACTCAATCACGCCGCCAGCCTGGTGGAACAGGATCCCACGCGTATTGTGACCTTTGGTATCAAGCCGACCTATCCGGCCGAGGTGTTTGGTTACATCGAACGTCAGGGCGAGTGCCTGCCCGGTGCCGAATTTCCGTCATTTGAAGTGGCCCGTTTTCGCGAAAAACCGGACGCACAAACCGCCGCAGACTTTCTTGCCCAGGGCACATTCTATTGGAATGCAGGAATTTTCGTCTGGAAGGCGAAAACGATTCTGGACGCGTTGGAAAAGCATCAACCCGAAATGTTCACCCGCATCCAGAAGATCGCCAGCACCATCGACACTCCGGATTTTCAGTCGACTCTGGAAACAGAATTCACGGCCATCAAGGGCACCTCGATCGACTACGCCGTCATGGAAAACTATGACAATGTGCTGGTCGTAGAAGCACCATTTTCATGGGACGACCTGGGCAACTGGACGGCCGTCCCTCGCCTCAAAGGGGCTGACGATCAGGGCAACACCACCACTGGAAAATCGATTTCGATCGACTGTAGCGGTACGCTCGTCCAGGGGGCTGATGACCATTTGATTGTCACAGTCGGCCTGGAAGACATGATCGTTGTGCGCACCCCTGACGCAACCTTGATCGCCTCCCGAAAGGACGAAGCCAAAATCAAACGCGTGGTCGCCGAATTGGAATCGCGCGACTGGAAAGAATATCTGTAGTGAAAATTTCCATCACACCCAACGGTTTCCCACAGGTCCGAATTCTGGCAATGCTGATCGTTGGGCTGGCGTGCTGTCTGATGTTTTCCGGCCGAAGAGCGGTCGCACAAATCCTCTCCCCTGCCCCACGCAGCAACCTGAACTGGCAAACCAAAACGCTTGGTGGAAAACAGTTCTGGACGGACATGCGCGTCGAAGGAGGATGGCGCGTGCAACAGAATTCGGAAACGGGCCATTTCCGTTTGCTCGATGCCGGCAACATCCGCCAGGCATGGGGCTCGCAGGCCGCTTGCGAACTAGAACTTGACCAGAAAATTGCCGCCCGGATTGTGACTCCCTATTCGGGAAAAATCGTTATCCTGCTGCATGGTTTGGCACGGTCCTGCAATTGCATGAATTCGCTGGCCGCCGCCTTTAACCAGCATGGATACGCGACGATCAACTTGCGCTACGCCAGCACGCGCGCCGACATCCACCAGCACGCTGCCGCCCTGCGCCACGTGATTGAGAACCTGAATGATCAGGTGACCGAGATTAATTTTGTGGGCCATTCACTGGGCAATATCGTCGTACGCCGATACTTGGGCGGCGAAAAGCAGCAACCCGCGCTGCCCACCGACCGGCGAATCGCATCGATGGTGATGCTGGGACCACCCAATCACGGTTCAAAAATGGCCCGCATGGTGCAAAACACGTTGGCATTCAAAATGGTAACCGGTGCCAGCGGTCAGCAGTTGGCCGGTCGCTGGAACCAGTTCGAACCCGCACTCGGCACACCAAAGTTTCGCTTCGGCATTATCGCCGGCGGGCAAACGTCCGATTCGGGGATCAACAATATGCTGGTCCCCGGCAAGGACGATTTTACGGTCGGCGTCGAAGAGGCGAAACTGGCCGGCGCGTCGGACTTTCTGGTTGCACCGCTGTTCCATTCGAGCATGATGTTCGATTCTAGGACAATCGCATGGACGACCAGCTTTATCAGGCACGGTTATTTTGTGTCTAACGAACAACGCAGACCGATTCCGGATTTGCAACCACACTAACAAGGCATCACCGTGCTGACTCCTGACAACCAATCCGCGCTACCTGTTGCAGGTCGACTGGCGGGGATCGATTTTGGCACCGCCCGGATCGGCATCGCAATCTGTGACCCCAGCCAAAAGTGGGCCAGTCCTCTGGAAACGCTTCAATGCGTTCCATGGAGCGTCGATACCCCACTGGCTGATGCAGACGCCCGTTTCTTCCAACAGCTGGCCTCGCGCGAGCAGCTGGTTGGCTGGGTGGTTGGTCTGCCACTGCATACCAGTGGCGACGCCAGTGAAAAATCCCGACAAGCCGTCAGTTTTGGAAATGCGCTCTCCGTGCACACGGACCTGCCGGTCAACTGGATCGACGAACGTTTTTCCACTGCCGCCGCCCGGGAGATCCTGAATGCGGGAAACCTGTCCGGAAAAAAACGCAAAGCGGCCCTAGACAAAATCGCGGCACAAGTGATCCTGCAAACCTTTCTCGATTCCGACCGTAACCGCCCCACCATCAATCATTCACTCGAGTAACGATTGCGCGCTTCTGGCAGTTCGCGCACCTGGCGCGATCTATGCGAGGCAACCAGTGGCTGCATGGTCCACCATCTCGCGCACTTCCCGCTGACCTTCAACCTTAAATCTTGCTGACGTGGCATAGATTCCCGTTGTGCGCTTTTTTCAGCAAAAAAGCCGATTTTCTGCTAGGTTATTAAGGTGCAAAATTCATTGCGGCACGCGGCTGAACCATCAAACCCAGAGGATAGAAATGCAATACCATCTTTCAGACCGGGAATTCCAACGCGCACTTGGCTGGGATCGAAAAGTCTGGACGGACGCCGAAGAACGAGCCAACCTGCGGCGTTATCTTGCATTGCAGCTGGCCTCAGCCGGTCTGGCCGCCAACGACGAAGATGACAAACACGGTTCAACCGATGTGCCTCCCAGCCTGGTCGAAAACCTGCGCGAAAAAGGACGACTGCTTTCCGAGTATCGCGCTCCGGTGGACAAGCGTATTGAGAACTTTTTAAATACCCATTTTTCGGATCTCGATCTGACATCTCCGTTTCAGGTCCCCTCCCCCACCCTAGTTCTCGATCGACACGGGATGGCGCGCGAACTAAGCCTGCCGTCAGGTGGTAACCACTTTTCCAACAAACTGGTCGAAAGCCACCGCCTGGACAACGGCGTCCTGAATAATCCTGTTCATGACCGGCGGACGACCCAGGGCACCTTCCACATCGTCGAAGGTTCGATGGCGATCCCCGGCGACAAACGGGCCGTACCGCGCAATGTGTTTGCCAACCTGTATAACGCCGCACTCAAACCGCCACGCGATTTGATGCTGCTGCCATATACCAGCGAATCCAGTCGCCCGTCGTACACCTGGGTCTCGCTGATGCTGCGACCGATGGTCTGCCCCGAAGTAAAGGGACAGTGCCGGATGCAGACTTCGGAAGTTCGATTCTTCGTTCCCGGTAGCCTAGTCAGTAATCTCGATTTTGTTGAATCAATTTTTGGCAACGCGGGCGACCCATTGGTGCCGTCCAACGATTCAGCCTTGGACGTGGAAACGTGGAGTGGCCACAGCGGTTGTGTGATTCTAGCACCGCATCTAACATCGACCTTGAAAAAAGATCTTGGCCTGCCCCACATTGATGACGCCACCGAACGCCAGAAACGCGACGGCATGTGTTGGGAGTCACCAGACGAATGTTACAACGATGGCGTGGCATTCAAGCTGACCTGTCGCGACGCGACCGGGACGACCGTGACCCTGATCGCCGATAATTATTATGGATACTGCAAAAAAGAGGTCAAAACCCAGATCAGTTTTGCCGCCAACCTGATGGGCGGTGTCGAAGAGGAACACGCCGGCGGGGCGTTGGCATTTGCCTCGTACTCGCTGGGGGATGAATTTCAGGTCAACAGCCGCCGCTACAATGGGCGCACCTTTGATGACGTGGCCCGCGACTACGTTTCCTTTATTGATATCCGCCCCGAAGGATATGGTGTCGATCGGAACTTCCCAACCATTTACTACATTCCCGAAAACGCCAACGTTTCACTGAACGATAAACACATTTCCTGGAGCAAAGACGGACGGCAGAGCAAGCTGAAGCTGTCGCCCGAAAACGTCTACATCGCGCCCAGTGGTTACAAAATCCGTCTGGAGAAACATCCAGCGGCTCCCTCATGGCGTCTGGTTGGAACCGTTGGCGAAGGGGTTTTCTGCCACAAACCCTGCACCGTCAGCGGTGGCGGTAAAAGCGAAATCAGCAAGAGCCTGAGTGACTATATGATTTACGGCCCAATCTTCGTGGCCGATCAGGAAAAGGATTTTGCCAAACTGGAAGAAATCTTTGGCCGTGACTACACCGACCGCTGGAGTTCCGACTACGCCAACCGTCCACTCTACAAGGACGCCCCCAGCCGGAGCTTGCTCGATCCGGCCCGGTCTCTGGGCAGCACCATTAAAATGCTGACGCAAGCTCCCGAATTCAACGATGACTACAACGCGTGGCTGGCAACCATTCCCGACAATGTCTACGCGATGGCCCTGATCATCAAACGATTCACCAAACCCGGCATGGAAGACTCGTGGAAACAGCACTTTGGTGTCGATATCGTTAACGGTTCGATGGGGCACGAATTGAAGCTGGGTGATCGACCGCTGGTTGGAACGTACTTACGGGCCGGTTTGAGCGAAGGCCGTTGGCGCACATTCAAACTACGGCAGGATTTTATGGCGGCCGCCAAAGTCCAACGCGAGGACGACATCTCGGTCAGCACCGTGTTGAAATCCGAAGGTCTGGCCGACGTGGGGCCCGGTGTTCAACAAAAAGACAGCTATAAATTTGCCGTCAACTGCGAGTACCGATTATTCCAGCGCCCGGACGACGCGATTCATCGTGGCTTGGATAAACAAACGGAAATTGATCTATCTCAAAAAGGTAGCTTCATCAGTAATTTCCAGGCACTCAACCGCGACGAGATCCGCGGAATCGTCGATGACGTGATCGAATTTGACCAGTACTCCAAACCGGTCAAAAAGTTCCTCAAACAGGCCGCCAATAAAAAGAAGTCCGGATTTGCGGTCTGTAGTTCTGTGCCGCGTCAGATCAATGGTGCCCCCTCGAAGAATCCGCGTTACCTTCAGGACCGTCCCGACCTGGTCCGCTCGCGCGACACCTACATCGCGGAAGTCGGCACGCGTTTCCACCGTGCCTTACCGATGGAAAAACCGGTCCACATGCCCGTTGGTGCGATTCTTTCCGGTCGTCGCAATAACCCGCCCAACAAAGAACAGGGAATCCGCTCGCTGGCCGTTTATGGGCCTCTGCACTATCAGGAACTGCCGGAACTGATGATGGACTACATCAGCTCACTGACCGGAAAAAGCCCAAGTACCACCGGTGCCGGAAGTGAAGGGGCGCTGACCAAAGGCCCATTCAATTCACTGATGCCAACCATCGACCTGAACGCCTGTTTGGTTGCAATGATCCTGACGGACCTGGGGGGGTACAGTACGCCGGCCGGGCATATCGGACCTGACCTGGAGGTTGGTCATGACATCAGCCTGTTGATTCCCGAAGTCTGGTGCCGTATGGGGCCAAATGAGCGTGACCCGCAGGTTCTGATCGAACGGGGCATGATGGAACAGGTCAAAGATTTTGAACACAACGGCCAAAAGATCCCGGCCAGCCGGCTCGGCTATCGCATCAACGACCGTTTCCTTCGCAACTATTTGTCGCGCGTGTTTGACAATCCATCTAAGGTATTTACCGATGAGATCCTGAAACCGGAACTTCAGGACATGGATTCGTGGGCAGACGGCATCCTCCATATCGCCGAAGCCCAACAAAAGGCCGCTCAACGTTACATCGACGATGGCAGTTTCGAATTGGCCTGCCCTCCGCTTCAGGCGATCCTGAAGATCATGGCCGAAGGCTCATGGCACGGTCACGACGCCGGCAGCCCGGAAGTAAGAAAGCTGTTCACACGCGAGTACCTACTGGCAAGCGATTGGTATCAGCAGCGTTTGGCAAAACAGCAGGATGGCGAGATCAAACGATGGACTGACTGTGTCAGCTACCTTGAATCGTTCTTGGATTCTCCACACCGTAGCGAGGTTGCTCAAGAGTTGCGTCTGCAATCACGATTGAAGTTCGCGCAGGAACGGCTGGCTCACGTAAGTTCTGCCGAATATCTGAACGAACTTGAGGGAACCATTGGTGCAGACCCGGTCAAACCGATTCAATTTGCCCCCAATGGACAAGGTTCCGAAGTCGCCGCGCGATAAGAGGTAGCCGGGCACGCCCTGTGACTACACAGCAACGTGCCCACACAGCAACGTGGCTACGCTCGCCAGAGCGTGGAGCCAAACAGACAAACCACGCCTCACCCTAGGACATCCACCGTCTGGCGACGGTAGCTACGTTGGACACCGAAATCATCACAATCATCCAGCAACGACGCCAAGCGGCCACACAGCAACGTGGCTACGCTCGCCAGAGCGTGGAGCCAAACAGGCAAACCACGCCTCACCCCAAGGCATCCACCGTCTGGCGACGGTAGCTACGTTAGATGCCGAAATCATCACAATCATCCAGCGACGACGCCAAGTGACCACGCAGCAACGTGGCTACGCTCGCCAGAGCGTGGAGCCAAACAGACAAACCACGCCTCAC
>CALCJM010000078.1 GCA_937967505.1 uncultured Pirellulaceae bacterium
CGCCCAAGACGTTTGTCGGTACCTTGCGCGAATATCAGCGAGAGGGCTTGGGCTGGCTGCATTTCCTCTGTGAATACGGTTTTGGTGGCTGTCTGGCCGATGATATGGGGCTGGGAAAAACCGTTCAGGTGCTGGGAATGCTGGAGAAACGGCGCACCCGACGCGTACCGTCAGGCCAATCGTCTTTGGTGTCTGTCCCGGAATCAAAGGCCGCGGCAGGCGAATCTACCCGGGCGGCTCCTGTTGTCCATACAGAAATCATGGCTGCAGCAGCGCGTTGTAAACGTCGGCCGTCGATCGTCGTGGTTCCCAAAAGTCTGATCTTCAACTGGATCGAAGAAGCTGAAAAATTCACGCCGAAACTGTTTTTTTTCAACTACACCGGGACCGGCCGCAAGCAACGTTTGAGTAAGTGCGATTCATTTGATGTTTTGATCACGACCTACGGAACGTTGCGAAAAGATATCGTCGATTTGGCCAATATTCATTTTGACTACGCGATCCTGGACGAATCCCAGGCAATCAAGAACGCCTCAGCTCAGGTTGCCAAAGCATCCCAGTTGATCGTTGCCGACCACCGCCTAGCGATGACGGGGACGCCTGTTGAGAATCATCTGGGGGAATTGTGGTCGCTGTTTGAGTTTCTCAATCCGGGAATGTTGGGCGCGTCGGGAAAGTTCGAAAAACTGACGCGCATTGGCAAAAGCAGTGAAAAGGAAAGCCAGGTCATGACGCGCGCGCTGGTACGCGCACTGCAACCGTTTGTGCTGCGCCGCACCAAAGAGCAGGTTCTTGAGGACCTGCCGGCCAAGACTGAACAGACGTTGTTCTGTGACATGACGCCCGTCCAACGCAAAAAATATGAGGAACTGAAAAAGTTCTACCAGGTGAAATTGAAGAAGAAAGTGGACACCGAAGGGATTGGAAAAACCAAAATTCATGTGCTGGAGGCACTGTTGCGTTTGCGTCAGGCGGCCTGTGACCCAAGATTGTTGGACAAGGACAACAAACCGGGGGCGAAGTTGGAGTTGCTACAGCAGCAGATCGAGGAAGTGGTTGCCGAGGGGCACAAGGTGTTGGTGTTTTCCCAGTTTACTTCCCTGTTGACGCTGGTGCGTGAACAGTTTGATGCAGGTAAGATCCGTTACGAGTACCTTGACGGCCAGACGTCCGATCGCCAGGCACCGGTGGCACGTTTTCAAAACGCCCCCTCGGTTTCTGCATTTTTGATCAGCCTCAAAGCGGGCGGACATGGCCTGAATCTGACGGCGGCCGACTATGTGTTTTTGCTTGACCCTTGGTGGAATCCGGCGGTCGAAGCACAGGCGATAGACCGGGCACACCGTATGGGGCAAACGCGTCCGGTGATTGCCTACCGCATGATTTGTCGGGACACGGTCGAGGAGAAGATTGTCGAACTGCAGAAATCAAAACGGGAACTGGCCGACAGCATTATCCAGGCGGACGAATCGACGCTACAGTCGTTGACCGCCGAAGATATTCAAATGTTGCTCAAGTAGTTGGACCGCCCATTGCCGGGATCGAAGTCCAATCTGCGTGCTAGGGGGCCAGTTGGGACGACATACGGACGATCAATTTCTCCAACACCAGTCGGCCACGATCCTCTTTGGAGTGAGAGCGCTTCAGTTGCAGGTCGGCCTCGCGCAGCCAGTCAAGGATTTGTCCGGCGCGTTGACTGCCAAGCCGCTTCAAGCGTCGTTCTGCATTTTCCAGTTCGCCATTCCAGTTCTTGAATCCGGCCTCCTGAATGGCTTTTCCGAGATGCGGTTTCTGTGCGCTGCGCATCTGCTGGTAAACGATCTCGGTGGCCTGGCCGTAACGACGCAGCGACCATGCCAACTGGCCAAACAGCGCCAAGGGATACTCGCCACCTCGAATCAGTTGATCCAGCAAGGTCAGAGCTGTCCCGGAATCACCATCGATGGCTGCGTCCAGTGCTTCCCACATCGTACGGGTCCGCCAGCCACCGACGGCCTGTTTGATAACCGCGTCGGTAATTTTGCCTGATTTGTCGGCATACAGGGCCAGCTTCTGGAGTTCCTGATCCATCTGACCGAAGTTGCAGTCCGTCAGGTCGATGATCGTTTGCGATCCGGCGGCCGGAAGTTGGTACCCGTATTCCGATTCGGCGCGGCCGACCAACCACGTGCGGACGGTTTTGTCGTCACGGCGTTTGCTGCGCCCCTGTAGCGGTTCGGTGCATTTGATCTGCATGCCGTTTTTGTCGGCGGATTTGTACAGACGCGTGTTGCTGGCCCATTTTCCGACCATGATCATTAACAGGCCGTTGCACCCACCAGTAGTGAGGTCTTCCAGACGATCACGGTTGGCAGTGACGAAGGTGTCGGCTTCGTCAACGACAACTAGTTTGGGGCCGCTGCCACCGAACAGCGATCGGGTGGCCAGTTCGTCGTTGATATCGGCCCATGAAGTTTCGCTGCCTTCGAAGACCTGCGGGGAAAATTCAGCGTCGCCCCGGGCAAAGGCGGTGGTCATTTTCTGGATCGCCAACCTTTTGAGAAACCGGTCGGTGCCAAAAACGGGGCAGATGCCCGAGGGAAGATCCTCCAGTTGCTGGAGAAGGAAATCAAAAACGTGAACGGTGCCTTGCATGGCCCCTATCAGATCAAAACGAACGGCCGTTTTCCAGCCCCGGCCTCAAAACTTGCCGCAGGTGGCCTCATAACCAACTATTTACGGCTTTTTGTCCGTTGTATCCCGCCAAGCCGATTGAATTGGCAGTGCCCCATGACACAATAGGCAATCATCACGACCTGAATATTCCTCCCCGTTCGCCTGTTTTTACATCTTTGGAGACAGCGAATTCGGGATCGGAGAAGCAACTTTGAAAAATGGACTGAGGAGTAATTAGATGAACAATCGCTGTTTTGGCCGCGTCATTGGGGCATGCTTGGCTCTGGTATTGGTGATATCACTGGTCTCAGGAGAGGCTGCGCATGCCGCTGGCGGAAGCTGGGGCAGTTCGCGCGGCGGATTCGGCAGTGGCGGTGGACTGCTGGGGGGACGCGCGCCAGTCCGCAGCCTGTTGGGTGGTGTCGGAGGTCGGTTGCGCGATGTCGGTTCCCGCATGAGTGGTTTCGGCAGCGGCGGTTCAGGTGGATTCGGCAGCGGTGGATCGGGCGGTTTCGGCAGCGGTGGGTCAGGCGGCTTCGGCAGCGGTGGCGGGTTGCTGAACAACGGCGGATTGCTGGGCTTGGGAATTGGTCCTAGGTTGCGTAATGTAATTGGTGGTCTCGGTAGCGGTGGTGGCCTCGGTCACATGCACCAGGACCTGGAGTATAACTGATCGCTGTTATGTTCACGCCATCGCCAACATTCACTTCAACACTACCTGCTCCAGTGCAACCATTTGCGTCGGTCACAACAACTGAAT
>CALCJM010000079.1 GCA_937967505.1 uncultured Pirellulaceae bacterium
TTGAGCCGATGTCTGTTGAGTGGCTTGGGACAGTCGTTTTTTCCATTTGTAGAAAGTAGCTGGGGAGAGCTGATGTTTCCGGCAGTAGGCATTCACCGAAAGGTTGGAGCTATTTTGGTCGGTCAGTGTGGCTTGCCAGAAGTTTTCGTCCCGGCGGATTCGATCTTTCATTTCGTTCCTCGATTTCAAAAGCAAAAGCTTTCAGAATAAGGCACCCGTCAAGATGTGCTTTAAAGAACGCTCACGGTGGCGATACTCATCTTATCGTCAAATAGCATCGGCCTCTTGGCTTATCCCAGATCTAGATTCAAAGGATTCAGTTAAACTTGTACTCCTAAATAATAAATTCAAAAAACTGGGCTCGGCTACGTTCGACGGTTTCGAGCCAAAGTTTCTTCGGGCGGCAGCTATGAGCAGTGACAACAAATACATCGCCATCAGTCATTCTGGCGATGCCGCAGTCTGGCTAGCTCCCGTTCAGTTAAAAACAGAATAGCACCGGCATTTGGTCGTGTACGTTCATCTCAATATTTTGAAAACTAGGAAAATCGAGAGGATTGTTAGGGCTTCAAACGGATGCTGTGCCAGCACCGAGAGCAGTACAAAGTAAACGATCAGAAAGACTGGCGGAGTCATTCCTTAACTCCAGCGCCAAAGGGTTTCACGATCGCTCGACGCAACTTGAGAACGTTGGGCTTGAGTTCGTCGAAGCGCTGCTTGGATCGCGCTTTGTTGACGGCTCGTAGGATGTTCAGCGGTTGCCTGCGAACTGGCGCGTAACGAGCATAGGGTACTTGCGCGAAATCTTGTGCGAGTGCTTTGGCGTTTCGGTGTATTGCCCGATCGAGGAAGTGGCTTTTGAGTTGCTTGTAGGTGGGATCGTCGATGTGGACGCAGGCGTGCCACTACGGTTCTCGCCCTCAGGGGCTCACTCAGGTTGATCTCACATCGCTCGTGCCAAGTTTCAGTAACCAATTAATACTCAGTCGGCCGACATCCTTCCACCATCGACGCTAGGAATTACTAACGCCCCAAACGGTCGAGCCAAGCTACTGGCTGATTGCACGCTTGGTAGCTTCGGCAGACATCACTGCGCACCAAAATAGAAACGCTTGTGCTCCCAGTACGATCGTTAGCATCATGTGGGTGTTCAAGGAGAAAAATGAATTATGTCCCGTGTAGAGATCTTGGAATAAAATCGGACTAACCAACATTCCCCATAGTACAACAGCCAAATTGAAAGTACCGAGAAACGCCCCGATCCATGCGGCCAAACGACTTCCTTGAAGTGTTTTCCACCCAGCCCATCCGGTCGGAAGATTAAGAAACAAAGACACTATTGCTGCTTGAACCAACATGCCGCTGGACTCCCTGGCCGATGCCACGCCATAGGAGCTCATAAATGAAGTCGCTAACAACATCCAGACACCTAATAGCACTTGCCCCCAAAGAGCAAACCAGCCTGCGGATACCATTCGTTTGGGACGTGAGCACCAATGCCGAAAACGTGCAAGTAATCGTCGCCTCATAGGTGCAAGAGGCTTCCCCTGAAAACAATTTCTCAAGTCGGAAGCCAGTGCCCCCATATTTGAATAACGACCCTCTGGGTTCTTCTCCAAGCAGCGGCTGCAAATCGCTTCCATCGCTTTCGGCGTATCCGATCGAAACTGGTTTAGTCGACGCCGAGGTTGGTGTTGAACATTGTCCAGCAACTCAAAATACGTTTCGCCGCGAATTGGGGAATGTCCAGTTAACAACTCAAATAGAATCACTCCCAAACTGTATATGTCACTAGCAGCAATTGAGCGGGGCACCGAAGACGGCTGGCGCGACATCTGCTCTGGCGACATATATAGTGGCGTTCCAACGAGTAAACTAGAACGGGTATCCGCCCAAGTTGAACTTGCCATCTTGGCTAAACCAAAGTCTGCCACTTGAGCCTTGTAACAAGACAGGTGAAGGCCGTCTTCACCCGACGACGAATCATCCTCTCGTCGCGTCAGCAAAATGTTGGCAGGCTTCAGGTCACGGTGACTGATTCCTTGCTCATGAGCATATTGAATCGCATCGGCAATCTCGGCAACCAATGCGGCGACCGACTTCCACGACGGCAAGCCCAGCGATTGAGCCGTCCATTCCGCCAACCACTCTCCAAGATTCGGTCCGTCACACCATTCTGATGCGATGTAGGGTGTTGCGGATACCAAGTCTGTTTCAAAAACTCGGACGATACCGGGATGACGCAACTGACTGGCAAGTGTTGCCTCCGATGAAAAGCGTTTTCGTTTTTCTGGGTCCAGGAGCACCTCAGGCCGAGGAAGCTTAAGGGCCGCCCACCCTCCGCTGTCTAAATCTTCAGCCAAATAAACAACACCAAACCCACCACTTCCTAACACATCCTGGATACGATAGTGAGCCACAACCCGACCTTGGGCTGAATATCTTGACAGCTTGCTTTCAGGGCCATCTGACCACAGTCGATCCAGTCGTTCAGCGAGATCTTTGGTCGAATCAATCAAAGATGTTTCGTCATCGGGACGGGAGTTTCTTTCCAACGGTGCATCACTTGGATCATCCATCATGTTCACTAAGCCAATGCCGAAGTTGCACGGTCGCTCGATGCCATAGCTTTCTGACAGCGCCTTCTGAAAGCTGCATCTGTTGTGCAATTTCTTGATAGCTCCGACCAAATTTGAATCGAGCCTCGACAACGCTCCGTTGTCGGAAGGGCAAACGCGAAACCGCAATACTTAACTGCTCGTCTGATTCGCGCAGACATATTGCAGCACTTGCAGTCGGCGTCGCAGCAAATGGCACTTGCGGACCAAGACTCTCCAGCGAAACTTCCTGACCAACACGCCTCGACTTCGCATGGGTGAACCGTCTGGCGTTGTCAATCAGGTTATGCATCACGATTTGTTTCAGCCAACTTCGCAATTCCCCTTCGGTGGTCCCGGAAAAACCGCTCATCGATCGCTTTGCATCCAACAGGCTGTTTTGCACAACATCAGACGCACCAAATTTTGGCCGAAGATTCTGAGACAGCCCATTTCCAGCGATCACTAGCAAGTATGCATGAGTACGATTCGCAATCTCTCCCAACGCTAGATCACAACCGTTCCGAGCTGAATCAATCAATCGACACCAATCATACGCGTCCTGTTTCGTTTTGATCATATGGCTTTCTTTGTGTCTACAAGTAAAGGCGGAAGAGTATCGAATCTGTGTCGCAAAAAGTGTTACTTATTGCGAGCAAGAGACCATTTTGAAGCCCTCAAACGGAAAATCAATAGCCAGAAATCAAATTGAAGACAGATTCGTCGTCGTACATTTCGTTCAGCGCTCTACCAACGTTAGTTTCACCAACTGTATTTATTCGGTCGGTTTAGAATCCGCACCTCAGCTAAGACTGACTTTTCAAGAATAGTGACTTCTATGTTTTTCCAGAAATTCTGGAACAGAGCTCAAATCCTCCCGCCCTAGAGATGACCGAGCAATGGACTCAGCTCGCATTTCGTTGTTTCCGTACCAAACACTCACAAAGGACCGTCCATGATCAACAGTGAAAACGCGGAGCTAATCTCCAAAGTTGTTGAGGAACTAAAACAAGATTACATCATGGTGCATAAAGATCAGTGGCGTGTTTACCTTTCTCGCACGATCGGTTCCATACTTCTCGTTGGTGGCGTCACCTTCCTTGCAGTTCTCGCCGTTGTAAAGTCCAGCTCTACTTGGATAACCACCCAAGAAGTTCAACAACTCATTGAAGGCGCCAGACGAAACGCAACTAAGCTCCAAGAAATCAAAGACAGCTGGGAAAACCAAGAGGTCTCCGTCAGTTCACTAACCATCGCGTCTGAAGGTCAGCGTTATATTCAACTGAAGGCAATTGCCGGAAAGCCGTTTATACAAATGTACGGTCCAACGTCAAAGGCTAAAGAATTCGAAGTCAGCTTGTCTTCAAACGATTACGCGCGATTGCTTGTTTTTGACAAAAACGGTGTCCCCAAACCGATCATCAAGGATGATAGCTTGCAAAAATGAAATGTTTCACGGAAGTGAGTTTCTTTAGACGACACCAGTTGTCAATAAATCTGGGCCCATATGCCCCGCGCCATGAATCAAATCACCCAAATATGAATAACGCTGAGTTAGCACCAATCGAAATTGATCCTCGTGATACTCAGCTTCTCGATCGCATTGGTCGGCTGCGAGTGACTGCCTGGGAAACAGTGTTCCCAAAGCTGCGTGACGAACTGGATTGTTGGCTGGATCCCTTTGAAATAACCGCTCGCCACTGGTGTGTATTTGATTCAGGCCAAATCGTTGCTGCTGCGCGCATAGGTGTTCATCAGCAGCTCGAAGATGTTCCAAATGCTGAAGTGTATGCTGGTGTCTTTACAGAGCCCCTGCCAGCGCCGATTGCGTCAATTAACATAACCCATCCAAATTACCGAGGTCGCGGCATTTCCGGCAAGCTGGACGCGGTTCGCATCAAAGCAGCAGAGGAGATGGGATGCGGTTGCTGTGTGGCGTTTACAACAGCATCCAGAGATGCTCGCTCCAATCAGCTACGTGAAATTGGATTTGTGGATGTCGCAGGTGTTGTAGTCAGTGCCGCCCTAGACTCGACGCATACCGTACCAGCACGTGTACTACTCCGAATATTTGAAAATTCAAAGTCTGGGAAGCAAACAGTATGACATCTCCACGTAGGGAACTTATTTCGCTGCTTCGAGGCTATTTCGCTTGTCCAATGCTGGCGGCTCTAGATCAAATGGGGCTCGTCGAAAGGATGCGAACTGGACCATTTACACTCGACGACCTGCCGTCCGAGAACCGATCGGCACTAAGTGCGACACTTGCTTATCTCGAGGCGCTCGGGTTGCTACAATGCAATAGCCAGTCATGGCAGTGCACCGAAGCGGGCAGCTACGTCTTTGACCGCGTGGGCATCTTTCACATGCTGAGATCCTATCGAGTGTACTTCGAAGACTATTCCCAGAGCCTGACGATGAGTAGCGATGAGACGTTGGTGCATCGACTAGCAAACGTGGCAGACTCTGGCCAGTTACATGCTAGGAAGTATTTCCCAACGGTTGAAAACTGGTTTGCAGACAAGCATCTGCAATGCATTGCGGACGTAGGCTGTGGCAACGGCGAATTCCTAGATGTGCTACTACGCGCCCACGAGAATGCGTCGCTGATTGGAATTGATTTGTCAGCGGAGGCAGTCAACGCATCGCAGGCCCGGTTTTCGGCACATCGGCTGGCCCTCAAATTTAAGCCTCGTCAGAAGAATTTGTGGGTGAATTCTGGTTCAGGTAGCGCGCCTAAATTGTGATACAGTGTGGTTTCATAGGCATTTTGGGTTCTTAGCCCATAGGATTTTCTGGTAACCAGTTTTACTTTATTGTTGAAACCCTCGACAACGCCCGAAGATAGTTTGCCCTCAGCGCGAAACCAGTTCAATAACAACTCTCGTTTGGAATGTAGCGTTCGGGCGACTGCTTTCATAGGTTCAATCTTGCTCCGCATCGCGCGCGTGCACCACGCGTCGAGAAGCTTTCCAGCGCGGGCCGGATACTGGTATGTCCAGAACTGCTGAAAGTCTTCTTTCATCAAATAGTTGCGAATACTTTTGAGGTTGTATTGCAGCAGCTGGCTCAGCTTGATGGCCTGCTTGTCGCTGAGGTTTACGGGACGCTTTAGCAGCAGCCAACGCCCACCTTTCAAGACTTCTTCATAACTGTCAGCCTTGAGTTGCTTGACCTCAGCAGCACGCACCTTGTCGATCGCTTTGCCAAGTTTTTGCACCACGTGAAATCGGTCTAGGACGTGAATCGCTTGAGGTGCTTTCTTGGCGATCACTTTCAAGTAGGCTTGCCACATATCGCTACAGATGAATTACAACTTCTTGGTGCGTTCTTTTTCCAAGACGCGGAAGAATCGCAGCAATATCTTGGCTGTGCGGGCGCGGTCTGATGTTGTCAAAACGTGGGCTGACCAGGAGGTAGTGCGTCGCTGGTGCCGACTGTTTCCCCAAAAGGCGCGAGAAAGATGACAAGCCCTCGGAGCCGAATTAGGCTGTCCCTGTTAGTTCCTTCTCTTCCTGTTAATTCCTCTCGAGGCATGTCAAAAATCTAAAAATCAACAAACCGAAGTACAATAAGCCCCCCAAACTCTTATTCTTGCTTGAGGCGTTGATAAAACGACTAGAAGCTGAGACTTTTTAGTTTCGTGTCTTGCGTTGTCGGTTTGAATTGTTGATATTGACGATATGTACTCGATTGATACAACAATTCTTCGACATCTTTTCTCTGGGTTTACCTGAGCGGTTTAGTCTCAGGCGGCGTGCCCGTTGTTGCTTCTTTTGTGTGATTATGCACGGCTTGAAGTAGCACTCCTGCAGTTCTTTTTTGGTGCAGTACCTCTGTAGCTTGGCGCGGCAATTCTTTCTTTTTCTTCCGGAACATAATTCACTCAATACATATGAACATTCAAAAATCAACATCTCGCGGGTTTACGCTTGTAGAACTACTTGTCGTGATTGCAATTATTGGAATCCTGATCGGAATGCTCCTTCCTGCTGTCCAGGCAGTCCGCGAGGCGGCTCGGCGAACGCAATGTGCCAACAACATGCGTCAAATCGGACTCGCTTTATTCAACTACGAATCCGCCCACATGCAATTTCCATCTGCTGGGCAGGCAAAGCGCGGCGGCGGCGGATCCAACGCGGGACAAAACGTTTTCTTTTCGGATCGTGGCGTGTTGGAAAGCTTCGGCAATGCAGCGCCTTCGGTGCAAGCTTACATCTTGCCGTTTATTGAGCAAAACAACGTAGCAACGCTTTTCAACCTCAGGTATCGCTACGATATCGATCCAAGTCTCCCAGAAGCTTCCACCAATCAGCAAGCAGCGAAATCCGAAATTGCCGTCTACATCTGTCCGTCGACGGGACGGAGCAGTCTTGCTGATTCAGAAGGTTATGGATTTACCGATTACTCTGCACCGGTAACGGTAAGGCCCGGTCTGAGTGGAGATCCGGATCAACCCCGATTCAAATGTGTCCTGAACGGAGATTCCCGGAGAAGAATCAGCGCAATTACCGATGGGACCAGCAACACAATTGCAATGGCTGAAGATGCGGGGCGAGCTGATGTTCAAACCGGTGGATTCATGGTCATCAAGACTGAAACGATGGATGACGGGACCACTGCAAACCGTCGTTCGTGGGCTTGGGCTGACCCAGATAATGCTTTCAATGTGGACAAACTTGTCAACAACAGCCAGTCTCCCGTTGGCGGCCCTCCAGGATGCACTTGGGATATCGTTAATTGCGGGCCCAACGAAGAAACGTTTAGCTTTCACCCGGGCGGTGCGAATGTTGCACTTGCGGACGGAAGCGTGCATTTCATCAATGCCGATGTAGCGGCCCGGGTGTTCGCTGCATTGATGAGCAAAAATGGTGGTGAAGTCGTCTCCATCTTTGACTGAGTCCTGCTGCATGTGGGATTGCATCTCGGTTTGGCTCGAGTCGCACCTCTGCGTTTGTGGGACGCGGGCCGTTGAAGCTCTTTCCATGATGATTCGTCGAGGTTTTCCGCTATTTCAATCCACTTTGAGCGAGTTCCGGACCTGATCCAACTGCAGCCTTGTCGTCCTTGGTGTAATGGGTAGCATCACTGATTCCAAACCCGTTGGTCGGGGTTTGAGTCCCTGGGGGCGCGCTTGACCTTGTGCGCGCATCTCCCTGAATTGATCGTCACCGATCTTTGTCTTTCTTGATCGCGGCTAACGCGGGGCAAATCCTGCGTTTTTCTTTGCTGTGATCCGGTCAGAGGGTGGTAAATTTTTCATTTTCCTGCAAAGAAGCCCTCTTCCTGCCCTCTCCAAACCTGCAATAACATCAAAAAAAGGTTAGAATCAGAAGCACCGCCAAGTAATTAAAGGAGATTTTGGTTTGTCACTGTTTGAAGATGACCAGTATGAATACTGCGATACGTTTTTTATCTACCTCAAAGACGAAAACCGCCCGTCCCTAGAGGCGGTCACCGGTGCATTGCGCACGCTCGGGCATCGCTGTGTGGTGGAAAATGTCAAGGAAGATAGCGGTAAATTTGCTTCGGCGACCATAAAGTTTGCCTCCGATTGTTCCGCCATGGACATCGTTTACGTTCAGGGATCAGAGGTAAAGGCACAGTTGGCCGAAATCCAGGAGGAACTCCGGTTGATGACGTTGACGCAAGAGACGACCAAGTCGCTGAAGAAGATGAGCCAATGCGAATCGCGGTTTGACATTTTTCACTTCGAAGAACAAAACCCCAACACGGAGGATGAATTTCTTGATCCGGGCGGCCTGTTAACTGTTATTGGAAAGATTTCATCCACCTGTGACGGCGTCGGCTACGACCCTCAATCACAAGACACGATCTAGCCACACAAATAACGATGACCCAAATTCAGTGGTTTCCTGGCCACATGCACAAAGCGCGTGTGCAGATTCAGGAAGCCCAGCCCAAAATCGACCTGTTCATCGAGCTGTTGGACGCGCGAATCCCCTACAGCAGCGAAAATCCGATGCTGGCCGAATTGAGGGCAAATAAGCCCTGCTTGAAGGTGCTAAGTAAGAGTGACCTAGCGGACGTGAGTTTACTCAAACGCTGGCAGCAGTATTTGGACCAGCAGCTCAATACGCGTGCCAAAGCCGTTACCACCACCAATCCGTCGTCCATCCGTCGTTTACGGGATGTCTGTCACCAGATGTTGCCCGCGCGTGCTGATTCGGGGCGACCGATTATTGCCATGATCGTCGGTATCCCCAACGTAGGCAAATCAACGCTGATTAATATTCTTGCCGGTCGCACGATTGCCAAAACGGGCAACGAACCGGCCGTCACCAAAGGACAGCAGCGCATCAATATTGGTGACGGCGTCAGTCTGCTGGATACGCCAGGGGTGCTTTGGCCCAACGTGGAAAATCCCAACAGCGGCATGCGGTTGGCAGCCACCGGTGCGATCAAGGACACGGCAATGGATTACGCCGAGGTCGGTTTTTTTCTGGGGAAGTATTTGCTTCAAACCTTCCCTGACCGGCTGATGGAACGTTACAACATCCAGCAGCAGCCGGCGGATATTATCGACCTGATGGACCAAATCGGAAAGAAACGTGGCTGCCTTGGGCGAGGAGGAGTGGTGGATTGGGATAAAACCTCGCGCATCTTGTTGACCGAATTCCGTGCCGGGAAGCTGGGCTTGATCACTCTCGAAACACCGGAAATGATGGAGCAGGAAAAGGCCGAGGTGGAAACCGCTGTCAAGCAGAAGGCCGCCGCCAAGGCCGAAAATAAAACGCGCCGTGCCAATGAATTCAAAAAGAAAAAGGCGCGTACCCGGCAGTCCTCCAGTGACCCGCGTAACAAGAAGAAACGCAAACGCAGAACGTGATTCACCGTCACGGCCACCGTTAGCCGCGTATCCCGAGAAAAAACAGCCACTATTGCCGTAGAAGGACGCTGAAATGAGTCGCGCTTGTGGACATCACCGCCGTCAGTTTAGAAGCTCGTCTGCGCGGGGCATCGCTCGCCTGACATGTGTGCGCATGGCTGTTTTTGCGGCTGTTGTTTGTGCCGCAGGATTATTCGTTGACAACCTGGCCAACGCACAGCTGGGCCGACTTGGATCGGGGCGCTCGCGGCTGCGTTTTGGCGAACGGCCCACCGTTTTCACCGGTGCCACCCGCCAACTGCTGCGACCACTGCGATTGGCGGAAACTGCCATCAGCGACGGGGATTACGAACAGGCTTGTATGCTACTGGGCGCGATGCTGGAGGATGACCAATTAAAAGATTGCCTCGTTCCGGACGACAGGGAGTGGGGGTATGCTGTCAGCCTCCGACAGAAAGCGTTTGAGTTACTGGGCAGTTTGAATGCGCAACAACGTTTATCCTATCAAAAAAAGTACGCCACACGCGCCAGACAACTGTTGGATAAAGCGATCGAGGCGCGAAACTACCCGAATATCGAATATGTTTCGGAAAGGTATCTGTACACAGATAGCGGGCTGGAGGCGACCATGCTGCTGGGGCATCACTGGTTGAATCGCGGTCGTGCGGAAGCGAGTATGGCGGCATTCGAAAAACTGTTGGCGATCCCCCGTGCCACGCAGTTGTACGACCCCGAGTTGCGTTTGTTGGCGGCGATTGCGTTCGCACTGTCACGACAGGAAACAAAGGCCGTTGAGCAACTTGCGATACTGAAAGAAACCGCCCGGGAGAAACTTTCTTTTTTTAAATCCAAAGTCCCAATTTATGCCGACGACGAAGACCCTCTGGAATGGTTGACCGCACTGGTTGGAGACTCTCCGCTGACGCAGAACAAATCTGTGACGCGGTGGCTGTTGTGGCAGGGGAACCCACAACGCAATGCCGAAACCAGCCCCGGGTTGCCTTTATACAGTCCACGTTGGTCGACAGGCACATTGGGGCAATACGAATCGGCACAGCGACTGGAAAACTGGATGGACGTGATGGCCAGGAACCAGGTAGCACCGGTCCCCAAAACACATCTGTTGACCGTCGGTGATACGATTGTGACCCGTACTGCCGGGAAGATGTTGGGTATCGATGTGGTGACGGGTAAACGCCAATGGAGTTTCCCGGCCGACGATCGTGTGCTGGCGGGTGATTACTTGGGCGATTCCGATAATGCCGGGGAAACCGCCAGTCAAATTGTCGATGGTAACGACCTTGTTCCGGGAATTCCGCTACCGCTGGTGCAGACACGTCGGCAGAAGAAGTTTTACGAGCGTGTGATACAAGATTCCGTGTTCAGTCAAATCGCCAGCGACGGCAAAATGATATTTTGCGTCCTTAATCCGGGCCTAGCGACCAACGAGACCCAATGGGACAAATATTCTAGGAATCGATTCGAATCCCCCACCGATCTGAAAAAGTATAACGATCTATGCGGTGTCAACGTCGCAGCGCAGGGCGCTGTCGCGTGGCAGGTTGGAGGGCTTGATGGTGGTGATGAAACACGATTGGCCCAAACTTTTTTTCTGGGTTGTCCGTTGCCGCTCAATGGAGATCTGTACTGCATTTGCGTTCAGGACAAATTGGTGAAATTGGTGGTGCTGGATTCAGAGAACGGCAGCCTGCAATGGGAAAAGGAACTGGCATCGACAGAAGACACGGTCGATTTTTCTCATGATGCCGTCCGTCGTTTGGCGGGGGCGACGCCCTCGGAAAGTGAAGGAATGCTGGTATGTCCGACGGGGCTTAATGCGATTGTCGCAGTCGATATTGCAACTCGATCGCTCAAATGGGGCCTGCAAATCTCTTCGCCCGAAGTGATTCGATGGAACCAGGGAAATGACAAAAAAGGGAAATTCTGGGAGGCGTACGAAAACCTGTGGCGGGACACCACGCTGAAGATTTCGGACGGAGTCGTTGTCTATACACCTGTAGGCTCCAAAGAGCTCTACTGCATTGACCTGAAATCTGGCCGCTCACGTTGGCGAAAGTCACGTTACGAACTGAAAGGAGTCAGGCGCGCTGACGCTTTGTGCGCAGTGGCGGTGAGAGATGGGCAGGTTATTCTTGTCGCAGCGGGGCGATTGCGGGGCGTGGATCTGGCCAAAGGAAAAGTCGCTTGGGAAATACCGTTTGACTCCCTGGGAACCGCCAGCGGATTGGGGTACCTTCATGGTGACAGCTACTGTTTGCCAACCACTTCAAAAAAACTGGTGCAATTTGACCTTGTCAGTAAATCGATCAGCAAAGTAGTCGATACGCAGCGGGTTCTGGGGAATCTGTTCCCGTGGAAATCTGACATTCTTTCGGTGGGCGTTGATCACGTGGCGGCTTTTCCATGTGACGTCACCAGTGAACGAATTACTGAACTTGCCGACAGCGGTGCTGCCCCGGTCGATTGGGTGGACTGGAAACCCCATACGCGTTTGGCCATCAAGGCTCAATTGCAATTGCAACAGGGAAACTATCCGGAAGCCGCGCGGTTGATCGGCGAGGCCTATGATCTATTTCCAAATTCTTCCTACGCGAGCGTGTTGGTCGAAGTGCTGATGGAACTGATTCGCGTTGATTTCAGGCAGGCTGAGGTAATTTTTCAACGCTATCAGAGTTTGTTTGGACCGCATGACCTCCAGCGACTGTTGAGAAGGAAAGTCAATGGCCTAGTTAGATCGCAACGTTATCAAGAGGCATGTGCGACGCTGCTCGAGATTGCCGGTCAGCTCGAGTTACCGGATCTGGGACAGTTGGAACCGGGAGGCAGTGTGCCTTACAACGATGTGATAAAACTGGTGGCCTCGGAGATAGACCTTTCTCCCGCAATGGCCAGCGCTGGCACCAACGGCGTTGTTGAGATCTCGCGTGCGGCATGGTTGCGCTGGCAGCTATCGATGTTGACCAAAAGGATTTATGCGAAATCCAGTTTGAAGGTTGCCAACCAGCCGAATCCAGACAGGTTGGCTGCGATGGTGGAGGCACATCTGAACAAGTTCCGCAAGGAAAGCGCGCACCAATTGTTTCGTCGTCTGCAACTGTTCCCGCGTACTCTCCTGCCACCAGCGTTGGTTATCGATACGGCAGAACGGCTGTTGAACGAACAATACCGGGGCGAAGCACTAAGCCTGCTGATGGTTCCCGAATCGACCGATCGCAGTCACAGCGCAAGGGGACAGTGGCCTCTGAAGGTGGTTGAGGCTGGTTTTGAGGATTCAGTCGATCCGTCGATCTCGTTGCGGAGAATGGAACTGATTTTCAAACTCGCGCTCTCACTGCAGGATTTTAAAGCTGCGAAATTGATCATTGGAATGATTGAAAAAAAGACGGGCGACACCGCTGCAAAAATGCTCGCGCAGTATTATCCGCAGATTGAAATACTGCAAAACGAGCTTGGCAAGCATAGGTATAGTGATGATCTTTACCTGCGGTTGGCTAGGGACGGAGGTACGATACGCGGTCCGCGGTATGATTTGGAACAAGTTCACTGGCAACGTTCGGTGTCACGGATTGGCGATGGTGAGAGAGTGCCGTTTCGCGAGGGGCGGCACCACTGCGTGGTCTTTGAATCGGATCTGAAGGAATTCCGCCGGCTCAACTTTAGCTATGAGGCGTCGCGTGGCGAGCTACAGATGCGGGACCCGCTGGGCCGAAAGGTGCGATCGGTTTACCTCGCGCCAAACGGGAATCGCGAATCATTTGCGGCGGGCACAACAGGGAAAATCTTCCTGAAGAATTCAGTCATGCTGTTTTGTATGGGCAAAGAGATGTTCGCGCTGGACTGGATTCGTATGGTGCGCGGCGAAGACCCGCTACTGTGGTCCATTCGGTTGAAGCAGGGCACTTCTGCCAGGAACGTTTTTGGTGGACCGCGTCATGATGGGGTTTGTTACCTGGATGGATCGGAAATGAAGTGTGTTGATCTGTTCACGGGCCAGACAAAGTGGGTGCGGAACCGAATTCCATACCCTTCAATGGTCAAAGAAGGGGGCGACAGGATCACCATCTGGAACGATAGTCAACGGATTTACGAAACCTTTGACAAACACTCGGGACGCAGGATCGCCGGCGGCACGATCTCAAGTCAATGTGGGGCTACGGCCATTGGGCACAACCATTTACATCTTTTTCAGACGCCAATCCAAAGCAGGAAATCCGAACCATCCTCTGAAGGTCCGGGGAAGTCACTGCCTAACGCCAAATTCGCAGACCTGCCTTACTCACAGCTCAAGCTGCAAATGTTCAATTTTCATACCGGAGATTTTGACTGGGAGCGCACGTGCCCGTTTCCGACAGTTTTCAGTCAATTAGATGAAGACCGGATCGCGATTCTTTCACGCACCGGTGTTCTGTCAGTGCTGAATATAGAGACGGGGCAACCCCTTTTTGAACAACAGGTAAAAGGGCTCAAAGACATTCATGTCTCAAAACTGGAGGTGATGCCCATGGGCAACCGCCTGGTTTGTCGGGTGAGCACAACGGAAACCTGTCAGCCAAAGGTCGAACTGGACGATGTCACGGAAGTTCATTTTTTTAATATCAGAAGCAGTGGTTGGTTGAGAACGGGGTACGTGTTTGCTGTCGATGATCAGACAGGCGAATCGTTATGGAGTGCGCCGACACCTGTTGAGTTGTTTGGTTTCCTCAGGAACACCCCGTGCAATAGCCCGTTTCTATTGGCATTGAGACGAGCGAATTATCGGACGAAAGGGAACGCGGCCAGGAACAACAAGGGAACCAAGCCTCGGGTGCAGTTGGCGATGATCGATGTCGATACGGGACACCTTAAATACAATCACCTGTTCAATCTGATGGTAAATAACGAACCGTACTGTCAGTTGGTGTGTCGGCCCGGCAGTGAAACACCGGATAAACCGGGGCAGGACCAACTTGATCAGCAGCGGAGCGATGGCCAGGGAGCGGAAGATGGAACAGTAGAAGTTGAAGGTGAAGGGGAAGGCGAGGGAAATGAAGCCGCAGAAGGAGCCCAACGATTGGAGCTGACCCTAGGGCGCAGACAGTTCTCAATTTATTTGGCTGACGCAAACCAAGCCGATGCAAACCAGGCTGGCGGGCAAGAGCAGCCTGCGGTACTGACCAACGAAGCGACGGCGATGCGGATTGAGGACGCCCCCCAAAGATTGGCGAATAAGGACGAAGGCAAACTGGTGGTTGACCTGACGGCCGTCGCGCGACGTGCTAGGGAGGCATACAAGGCGATGTTGGAACAGCAAAAGTTGGAGGCGAGGCTGTTTGAAGAAGAACGTCGGGCTAGATTAGCTCAAGAGCAAAAGTAACAGTGGGCCATCGCCCCGAAGTCCACCCTGTAGCCACATCGCAAGCCGGTGGATAAAATACTGCGTAACTAAAGGCCTGTTAACGGCAAGTTTGTTGGCTGTGGCAGGCGATTCAGTGGCAGATAATTCTTGCTGCCTGATTTCCCCACAAGATTGAAAGACCTACCAGATGAATGTGAATGAGTACTTTGATGGCAAAGTAAAATCGATTGCCTTTCAAACATCCACACTACCGGCGACCGTTGGTGTCATGGACATCGGCCAGTATGAGTTTTCGACCAGTAAAAAAGAAGTGATGACGGTGGTCAGCGGGCAATTGAATGTTCAACTGCCGGGGGGATCGGAATTCAAAGCTTTCAATGCTGGCGACCATTTCACTGTTGCCGCCAATGAGTCATTTCAACTCAAGGTCAATGTTCAGACGGCGTATTTGTGCACCTATGAGTAACAGGGGAAGGCGACTGGCAGTTAGAAATTTATCATCCGTTGGCGACGCTGCCAGCACCGGAGTGAAGCTGGCAGCATCGCCAACGGTAAGCTTTCAACTGCCAATCGCCTGAGCAGTGCGTTATGTCGAGCGAAACGTAAACGAAGCTGCACAAAAAAAGGCCTCGCAAATCTGCGGGGCCTTTCTGATTTCCTTCGATTACCATTAAAGATTAACCGACAGCGACGCGTTTGAACTCGATCAATTCGGCACCCTCTGCGAATCCGGCGATCGCCTGAGCAACCGTTTTGGTGTCGTCCAACGCAAAAAATTGACTGAGCAAACAGCGCTCCTGATCCAGCAGGGTATTGTCAGCGACAAAGCGCTCAAGCTTACCCGGTACGATCTTGTCCCAGATTTTCTCCGGCTTTCCTTCGGCTTTTAGTTCTGCCTTGATCGCTTCTTCGGCAGCCGCCATGACCTCAGCAGTCAGTTGACGCTTACTGGCATACTGCGGAACGTTCTTCATGGGCTTGCCCAGATTTTCAGCTTCATTGAGCTCGTTCTCCGCTTTGATCTGGGCTTGCAAGGCCTCGGTCTCTTTGGCGACGAAGTCCGCATCAAATTCCTCAGGCGTCATAATCGAGGGGTTCATCGCAGCAATATGCATTGCAACCGAGCGGAAGAATTTGACCGCCTCCTCTTTCTTACCACCGTCTTTGTAGGAAAGCACAACGCCAATCTTGCTACCTGCGTGAATGTATGACGAAATATTCTCGCCTGCGACAACGAAGTAATTTGAGACTTCGATTTTCTCGCCGGTCACTGCCGTGATACCGTTGAGTTTTTCGGCGACGGTTTCTTCACCAATCTTCAGCGCCAGCAACTCATCAGCGTTGGCGGGCATCTCTGCCAGTGCCAGATCGCCGACTTCTTTCACAGCCGCGAGGAACATTTCGTTTTTGGCTGCGAAATCTGTCTCACAACTGACCGACATCAGGATTCCCTTGTCGCCACTGTCACTGGTCAGGGCCACAACCACGCCCTCAGTGGCGTCTTTGCCAGCCCGTTTGGCCACAACTTTTTGGCCCTTTTTCCGCAACCAATCCAATGCGCCATCGTAGTCGCCGTTGGATTCGTTGAGTGCTTTTTTACAGTCCATCATGCCCGCGCCAGTTTGTTTTCTCAAAGCACTGACGTCTTTTGCTGAAATGGCAGCCATATTCTTCCCTTATTCTTCTTCGTGGATCAGTGTCCGTTGTGGACAGGCGATCATTGGCAGGTTTCGTATTAATTCGGCAGAATCAAACCATCGACAGAGAGATGCGATCGGGCGATTCTGAAGAATGACAGTTTGGCACCCCGGCGGGTTCATTCCGCCAAGGGGCACCAAGTTTTCAGGAACACCAGCTGGTGCGTGGGTTACGTGGTGGCTTCGGGAGCCGCTTCTGCAGGTGTCGCTTCGGCAGGTGTCGCCTCGGCCTCAGTCGTAGCCACGGCTTCGGCAGCTTTGGCAGCCGCAGCTTCAGCAGCAGCCTTTTCCTTGGCAATCTGGCTGGCGGGTTTCACCATTGGACGAGGCAACGAAACAGGTTTTCCGCGCCCACGCTTGCCGTCTTTGCCTTCGTTTTTCACAACGATGTTCTTTTTACCGGCAACCACTGCATCGGCAAGGTGAGACATGATCAGTTCAACCGAACGGATTCCGTCATCGTTACCGGGGATTGGTAAATCAACCATATCCGGATCACAGTTGCTGTCGATCAACGCGATGGTGGTGATCCCCAACGCACGCGCTTCGAGAATTGCATTTTTCTCTTTGTTTGGATCGACGATCACCATGCACTCAGGATTGCGATTCATGGCGCGCATGCCGTTGAGGTTGCGGTGGATCTTGCGGTACTCGCGGCTGAGTGTGGACTGGGCCTTTTTTGAGTAACCGGCAAGTTTCTCTTCGGAGCTGAAAATCTCTTCCAGTTCTTCCAGCCGTCCCATTCGTGAACGAATCGTGCGGAAGTTCGTCAGTGCTCCACCCAACCAGCGTTGGCTGACGTAGGGCATTTCGCAACGTTCGGCCTCACGCTGGACGGCTGCTGAAGCCTGTCGTTTGGTGCCGACGAACAGCACCAGACTCCCTCCTGCAGCAACGTTGGAGATGTATTTTTTGGCTCGCAGTAATCCGCGTACGGTTTCGCGAATATCCAAGATGTGGATTTGCTTTTTCTTCCCGTAAATGTACGGGGCCATTTTGGGGTTCCAGCGGCTGGCACGGTGACCAAAGTGCACACCAGCGTCTACCAGATCTTGAACAAGCGTGTTCGACATAAAATTCTCCACCAATATAGAAAGCCACCGTAGACGTTTCCGCTGAACGCGCAAAAGCCGACAGAATCGAACCTTAAAAGCAGGAACGAAAACTTTGAATTGGTTAAAGGGTGATGAAAATGGAGAAATCCCACATGGAAACCCTCCGGTAAGCCCAACAGTCTATCGTTGTCAGGAAATCTATTCAATCGGGATAAAGACGATTTTTATTGAGACAATCTCAACTTTACCACCAGCCAAAACCGGGATCCGGCGGGGCGGTGATGTCGTGGTTGCCGCTTCAACGCCCACAGCCAGCTGTGTTAGTTGAGTGGCAACGCTGCACGGTTACCGTATGGTCGCACCAACAGAATGGCAAATATTGCCCCTGCTGGCGGTTTACACTAATATAACGAAACGCACCTTCATACCGCTGATCTCCAACGAAAACGCCAGTGATTCACCATCCAAACCACCTCTCCCAGAGCTCAAGCAAAGCGTTCGCCATGGTCGCAAACCCGCTTTCGGTTGCCATCGCGGTCATCTTCTTCTGGGTCAATAGTGGGGCGGTTCGCCCCACCTTGGGCGATCAGTGGACGACGAATGCCGACCAAGCAATTAAAACCGCTCAAAAGGAAGGTAAAGACCTGCTGTTTTATTTTGCGGGAACCGAAAAGTGCAAGAATTGCCAGTTGCTGGAAGCGGAAGTCTTCAATCAAGAGGATTTTCAGGACGAGATCTCATCCGAATTCTTGCTGGTCAGGGTCGAGCACGCAGAAGACGAGCGCGCCACAGAACCGGAGAAAATGCAAAACCTGAAGTGGACTCGCCAATACGGTGTCACCAACTTTCCTACCGTTTTTCTGATCGATGATCAACAAGTCCCATTCGGTATCGCCGGTTATGAGCAGGGGGGTGTCAATAATTATCTGGGGCTGCTGGCCGAATTCCACAAGGTGCGGGTTGATCGTGACCAAGCGATGGCGAAAGCTGACAAGGTCAAGGGACTCGACCGGGCCAAGCTTCTCGACCAGGCCATTTCCGGCATCAGCGAATCGATCGCCAGTGTCTACTACCCCAAAGTCATCGAAGAGATCGTCAAGATTGACGCCAACAATGAACTTGGTCTGCGTAGTAAATGGAATGCCGAACAAGAGGCGGAACTTCGCAAGGTCATCATGACCGAATTGATGCTGGTAGCGCGACTGGAAGATCCGATCGATGCGATTGGTGCGATTGACCGGGTGCTGGCGGAGATGGAATTTCCAACCGACCAGCAAATGGAAATCCTGCAAATAAAACTGAATCTTGTCCGTGGACAGAACGATCCCGACGCCATCGACCGGTTACTTGACCAAATGATCGGCCTGCCAGGTGTCGCGGGGGCCACGCGCGAGCGCTTGATCGTCAAAAAAATCCTTCTGATGCGCGGCAGTGGGCGCGGCAAAGCAGCCATGGAGCTACTGACGGGATCGATCGAACGGGGGAAGGCAAAAGGCGCACGCAACCTGTTCCTGTACGCGGCGTTGGGAGAAATGCTACTGGCCGATCAAAACTACAGGGAGGCGTTACAAGCGTTCGAACAGGCGATCCCGGCAGCACGCAGCACCCCCGAGGTGTTGGCCGATTTAGTCAGCGGCAAAGCCGAGGCGTTTTATCGGCTGAAGCAGCCGGCCAACGCCTTGAAAACACTTGACAATTTCGCCGACGACACCAACGTGCCGGCTGATTTACGGGCCGAAGCAACGCTGCACAAATCGATGCTGATGCGTGAGATGGGAAAGATACGACTGGCGAAACTTTCGGAAAATCGTGCGATCGAAATCGCCAATACCCCAATACTCAAACGAGAATTTCAGAACGTGGTCGAGCGCTTACGAAAGAAGGATGCGCCGACAAACTGATTTCGGTTTTCAAAATTTACCGTTTAAGGATTTATCATCCAACGCTCATGATCATCGCAATTGACGGCCCTGCCGGTGCAGGTAAAAGCACAGTCACTCGGCTCCTGGCCAATCGACTCGGATTCCTGTTTCTCGACACCGGCGCAATGTATCGCGCGGTGACCTTACTGGCGCTTGAGAATCACATCGCCCTGGATGACACTGCGCGGCTTGCCGATCTCGCGCGTGAGATTGATTTGCGTTTTGATGGGGATGTGGTGTTCATCAATGGCGAAGATAGATCAGCAGAGATCCGCACCCCCGAGGTGACCCGCAAGATCAAAACCGTCGCTGATGCGGTCGATGTGCGCGAGCATTTGGTGGCGTTGCAACGCAAGATTGCGGCCACGGGGAACTTTGTCAGCGAGGGGCGCGACCAGGGAACGGTGGCTTTTCCAAACGCAGATTGCAAGATCTATCTTACCGCATCGACGCGCTTCAGGGCCATTCGACGCGCGCTGCAACTAAAGGAAGCGGGCAAGAACGTCACCGTTGAAGAGGTGATTTCAGATATTAACATTCGGGATTACAATGACGAAAACCGTCCGGTAGGTCGTTTGATGAAAGCGGAGGACGCCATTGAAGTTAACACGGACAACAAAACAGTCGAGGATGTCGTGGACGAACTTGAACAGATTGTCAAAGACCGTATCGCCAATCTGGCCGACAACTCCATCACTCCGGCGTAGTTGAACACGTTCGATGCGGTTGGCACGTTGTTTCGTTGGTCTTAAGGCGGTACCTAGCAGTTAGGAATGTACCACCCGTTGCCGACGCTGCCAGCGTCGGAGCGAAGCTGGCAGCATCGCCAACGGTAAACTCTCAACTGCCAAACACCCAAGAAACCGGAACCTGCTCGCGCGTGCCGATTTAACTACACAAAACTAATCAACGGAAAAGTAATCGGCCGACTGATAGGCTCCCGTTTTTTGTTTGGCAATCTGCATGAGAACATCGTTGGCCAGGCTGCTGGCTCCAAAGCGGAACCAGTGGTTATCCAACCACAGCTCACCCAAGGTTTCCTTTACCATGATCAGGTAGTGCAACGCCAGTTTTGCATTGGAGATTCCCCCGGCCGGTTTCATCCCCACCATCTCGCCTGTTTTAAAATAGTGGTCGCGGATGGCTTCCAGCATTACCAACGTTACCGGCAGGGTGGCTGCGGGCTTGATTTTGCCGGTCGATGTCTTGATGAAGTCCGCTCCCGCCGCGATCGCAATATCACTGGCGCGTCTGACATCATCAAATGTTCCCAGTTCCCCTGTTTCCAGAATCACCTTCAGTCTGGCCAGCCCGCAGGCGTGTTTTACCGCTGCGATTTCGTCGTAAACATATCCGTAAGCACCCGCGTGATACTTTCCACGTGAGATGACCATGTCAATTTCGTCCGCTCCTTGATCGACAGCCAGTCGCACATCGTCCAGTTTTATCTCGAGCGCGGTATTACCGCTGGGGAAAGCCGTCGCGACCGATGCCACTTTAATTTTTGTATGGCTCAATTCCTGTTTGGCCAGCGCGACAAAGTTTGGATACACACACACAGCAGCCACATTGGGCAGGCCTTCGATTGTGTCGTGAAGATGTCGCGCTTTATAACACAGCTGTTTGACCTTCCCAGGGGTGTCCATCCCTTCGAGTGTGGTTAAGTCAATCATGTTCAGCACCATCATCAAACCCTGAACCTTGGCATCGTTTTTAATGCTGCGGGTCTGGAACCGCTGCGCACGTTGGACGATGCCCACCTGATCAACGGGCGGAGACGAAACAGTAAAATCGGATGTCGTCATGATCAAGCAGCATGCAGGGTGAGTTGGAAGCGCTGGCGCTGTTTACAGTATAGCCGATTTGAAAGAGATTGACGGATTCTTCTTGACTCGCACAGCAGTCGGTGGAATGAGGCGATCATTGCGTTACGAATTGTGCTGGCCGTGGTTCGGTCATAGTATTAATTTGTTTGACGAATTTGGCGAATAATGGCTCTGACTGCCGGATAGGCACCCTAACGGACTTGGAAGTCCACTTTACACCCGTCTGCCCGGTAAATTTTGTGTTTTTTGCATGGCCACCGGCAACCATTTGCCCCGGCAGGCGTTGCGAAAACGAGATCTTTTCAAACGTCTTTCAATTAGACGCAAAAAATCCCTCCTGACAGTGGAAGGAACTGCCCTCTGGGCCGTCGAGAAAACGACCACCCTCGAAAAACTTGAATCTCGGTTGCTTACAGTTTGGTTGCAGACGGCCTAACTTAAGTCCTTAGGTTAACTCTGGAGGTAAGCACTGTTTCGGCTTTGGCTCATTTGGCTCACATCACAACTTTCGGGCCCCCGACATACCGCCCCCTCTGAGGGGCTGGAATGGACTGCAATAGGTCGGTCGATGTTGATTCAATGCGCGTTCGCCGAGCGCAATTGCCGATTTGGTAGGCACTCTTTTTGACTACTTTGCGGACGTTTGTCCAATCTGCAATTGGCCAATGCGTGTGAGTGAATCGATGTCCATCGACAGATTTCTTTTCACAGATCCCCTCTTTTCACAGATTCCCATATCGCTGCCATCCACATCTTTTTTCCACTTGTCTAACAGCCGGGTGCAGACGTTTTTCAATGCACACCAAACGCAGTACCGAATTTCACATGCGATGCGTAAAACAGCTGCTTTTCGTAGCTTGAGGACTGGTTCGTTAGGACTACGATTACAAATCGTTGCAGGATCAGATCCAAATTAAACCGACCGCCACCCCGGTTTGGTTTGTAGCATTTTTAACATTCACTGGCACACCTTGAGGTTACTTCACGAATTCAGGAAGTAAGGGCTGCCCGGATTAAACCGTCCCAATATTAGTGATCATGTTTTGCTAATACTGTTATATGTGAATAATTGAAAGGTGTATTTGAAATGTTAGGTTCCAACTTTAAGTGTCGGCACGTTTTGCTGGCCCTCGGCGTGTGTGCGTGTTCGGTTCATTCCGTAACCGCACAAGTAAGCCCTTCATCGGGTGACAATGTCGATGTGACAAGCGACAGCAGCACTTGGATTCAGCCCGTTACAGGAAACGGAGTCGATATCCCGACCGGCGCCAATGGAGTGACCATTAACAACGGCGTGGGCGGGATGATCCTGGGTAACCCGGACGCAATAAGAACAGCTGCCGAAACAACAATCAACAACCAAGGCAACATCGCGGGCGCTGTCAACGGCGTGAACTTTGTTAACGGCTTGGGCTCGGGCACGTTGAACAACGTTGCCCCGGGTGTCATTAGTAGCGATAGCCGTGCAGTAAATATCGGTGGCAGCGTTGAGCTGACCAACAGTGGCAGCATCCTTGGCACCGGCAACCAGCGCAACGGAACTGTTTACTCCGATGTTTCGGGAAACAACTTTTCGGTATCTAACAGTGGTCTGATCGATGCGGGTGCCGGCAATTTAGGTGCAGGTTTCTCGGCCGAATTGTCCGGGACCGGAACGAATTTTACATTGGAGAACTCAGGAGATATCGTTGGTCGCGGTAATGCGGGTGCGGGGCTGGCAACCGCCGGCGACGGTATTCGCTTGGAACGAACCCGGACGGCTGGTTCGCTTGCCAATACAACAACCGGACTGTTCAACGGTTCAATTTCCAACTCCGGCAACGTGACCAGCGAAGGTGCCAACGGCACCGTTGGTGCTTTCCGTGCAGTTAATGGTGTGAGCTTTCAGGGCACTCTGACCAACGAGGTCGGTGGCGTTTTTGCCGGTCAACAAAACGGTGTCTACTTTGGCAACCCAACACCCAGCGGTGGTGGCGATCACACAGGTGGCGTGGTCAATAACCTTGGTTTGATTAGCTCCGACAGTCGCGCGTTTAACGTCGACGGTACGGGGCTTACTGTCAATAACAGCGGAACGATCTTGGCCACAGGCGTCCAGCGCAACGGAACATTTTACGCTGATTCGACCGCCCAAGGTTTTACACTTAATAACCGGACCAGCGGTGTGATCGATGCCGGTGAAGGTTTGGAAGGTGCCGCATTTTCAGCCGAATTAAGTCAGGCTGGTAACAACTTCACTATCAATAACAGTGGCCAGTTGCTCGGACGCGGTAACGCTGGTGCAGGGCTGACCGCCGCCGGTGACGGCATCCGTTTCGAGCGCGAGCGTGTCGGCGGTGCACTGGACGGGACGACTTCAGGATTGTTCACTGGTAACGTGACCAACACTGGCACGATCAGTTCTGAAGGAGCCAACGGTACCGTGGCTGGCCTGCGATTCGTCAACGGAACAAGCTTTCAGGGTGAAATCAATAACCAGGGCGTGTTGAAGGGTGAGCAAAACGGATTGTATTTCGGCAACGCGACTCCTGCTGGCGGTGGCGAACACACCGGCATTGTCAACAACAGTGGCACGATCTCTTCGGGCAGTCGGGCAGTGAACATCGACGGGTCGGGACTTGTGCTGAACAATTCAGGTAACATTCTGGCGACCGGTTCGCAGCGTAACGGTACGGTGTATGCCGATTCAACTGCTCAAGGCTTCACGCTTAATAATGAAGCCAGTGGTGTCATCGATGCCGGTGAAGGTTTGGAAGGTGCCGCGTTTTCTGTTGAGTTAAGTCAAGCTGGCAACAATTTCAGTATCAATAATCGCGGCCAGCTACTTGGACGTGGTAACGCTGGGGCGGGACTGACCACCGCTGGTGATGGAATCCGTTTTGAGCGCGAGCGTGTCGGTGGTGCACTGGACGGGACGACTTCAGGATTGTTCACTGGCAGTGTAAGTAACACCGGTACGATCAGTTCTGAAGGAGCCAACGGAACCGTCGCTGGCCTTCGATTCGTCAATGGAACAAGTTTTCAGGGTGAAATCAACAATCAAGGCATATTGAAGGGTGAGCAAAACGGATTGTATTTCGGCAATGCGACTCCCGCTGGCGGTGGCGAACACACCGGTGTTGTCAACAACAGTGGCACGATCTCTTCGGGCAGCCGAGCGGTAAATATTGACGGCTCGGGACTTGAGCTGAACAATACCGGCTCGATTTTGGCGACCGGTTCGCAGCGTAACGGAACAGTGTATGCTGATTCGACAGCTCAGGACTTCACGCTGAATAACCAGGGTTTGATCGACGCAGGTGCTGGCCTTGAAGGTGCAGCATTTTCAGTAGAACTGGCTGCGACAGGCAACACGTTCTCAATCAATAACTCCGGGAATATCGTCGGTCGCGGTAACGCGTCAGCGGGTGCTGCATCTGCGGGTGACGGCCTACGATTCGAACGCAGTCGTGTTGATGGTTCGCTGCTGAACCCTTCGACGGGCTTGTTTGATGGCGTAATCAACAACAGTGGTAGCATCACTTCCGAGGGTGCCAATGGTACTGTGGCTGGCGTACGATTTGTCAACGGCACCAGTTTCCAGGGAACGCTGAACAACCGCGGCACCATTGCCGGTACCCAAAATGGCGTTTACTTCGGCAACCCAACAGCCGGTGGTGGTGGCGATCACACCGGTGGTGTTGTCAACAACTCCGGCCGGATCAGTTCCGACAGCCGGGCATTTAACCTTGATGGTATTGGGCTAACGGTAAACAACTCAGGCGAGATTCTTGCCACCGGTCGTCAACGAAACGGTACGTTCTATCTTGATGGTACAGCAACCGATTTTAGTGTGACGAACCTGGCGAGTGGATCGATCGATGCCCGGGGTGGTGCCGGTTCTGGCGTGTCGTTCCAGGTCGGTGTAGCCGACGGAGCGATCAGCACACAGACTGGTTCGATCGTCAATGCCGGTTTCATTGCCGGTTCCGGTGACGCAACCAACGCTGCCGGAGATTCAATTGATGCAGGTATTCGCTTGTTTGCTCCAGAGCACGGGGACACCTTCCGGGGAGACATCATCAACCAGGTTGGTGGTGTGATCACGGCTGATGAAGCACCAGCTGTTTTGGTTGAAACAGGCGTCCTCTTTGACGGAACTTTGTTCAACAACGGAACGATTGACGGTGGCGTATCACTCGCCTCTGGAGACGTGGTGCTGGGCGAAACCAGCTCGTTGATTCTCGGCATCAGTGGCGACAATGAATTTGACACCTTTGATGTACTCAATGGTGACCTGACCCTCGACGGGACACTGGAACTTTCGTTCCTCGAAAGTTTTGCCCCAGAGGTTGGCGACGTATTTGACCTGTTCGATTTCAACAACGCAGTTGGAAGTTTCGATCAAATTATCGCCAACGGTGTGCTGTTTGACACCAGTGACCTGTTCGTAAACGGCAACGTGACGGTCGCAGCAGTTGGCGTTCCAGAGCCATCGGCGTGGTTGCTTGTCAGCTTGGGCGGTTTGGTACTGACCAGCCGTCGTCGCAGAAAAATCTAACTTCGCAATGGACAATAACATTGTCTGCGAAGAAGAGCGTGTGGTCGGAAGTCGATCAAAGAGGGAGGAAATGGGGGAGGGTGGCTGGGTCGAGAGACAATAACCAGCCACCCTTTTTTTATGTATACAACTACAGCCATCGTAAATGGTTAGCCTGTGGCTAGCTTGTGGTTAGCCTTGGCCACAAATTTGAGGAAGAAACTGCCGCAAGAGCTGATGGCCGTACTCGCCCCGGTACTTCAAACCACCTTGGGCATTGTCAGAGAGCGAACGGAGTACCTTACGTTACAACGGCTCAACAGCGAACGCTTCGCTGGTCAACCGCACGGGCAAATCTACAGCAGGCTAACTCGACAGAATATCAACAAATTATTCACGGTGAGCGCGGTCTATCGATGACCTCGCATCAAGTAGCTCCATTCCTAGAGTCCCTCGGGCGTCATGAAATCACACGCACCCTCGATCCAGCTACCTTTCCGGCCAGTTGCGTCTCTGTAGGGCCTGCCTCGGTTTCACTGAACAGCAGCACTGCGGCCGCAGCAACATCTTTGAACGCCCGGTATTGCCCGGTATCACCTAGAGAAATCCGGGGGCCGTGACACGGAGAGGAGATGGGGGTGCGAGTGACAACTAAATTCAAGAGAAGCTACCGAACTTTCATTGATGCATTACGTAGTTCGAAATCAAGACGTTATCCAGACGCAGCGTGCTAATGCGGCACTTGCGCGACCCGGGCATTCACCGATAGAGAAACAGTTGAATCTGTTGAGTGCTGCCGACTTACGCAATGGAGTGAGTCTCCAAGGCACAGCGGCAATTATGACACAGCGGCAATTATGAATTCCCGGTCGTCTTTCAGTTCTCTGGGTAAGGTTTCAACGAATTGATGCGACTATAAGATTATCCCGAAGTTGGTGTTAAACGAACAGAACTACCTAATTGTTGGTTCGACATTCAGCGGGGCCCACTTAAACACATTCTGTGTTAAATTTATCAAAATTCTTTTGGAGATTTGAATTATGAAAGTACTTAAAGGTAGTTTGGCGTTGATGTTCCTGGCGATGGGGTTTGTTGTTCAGCCTGCAGTTGCCCAGCAGCAAGGCATTGTGGTGACTGTAGAAAACCAATCGCCAAGCGAAGGGACATTCCAAACTCCCATCTGGCTTGGATTCCACGACGGATCTTTCGACATCTATGACCGCGACGCACCTGCCGACCTGTTGCCGATCCCCGGATCAGTGGCGCTGGAGCGTCTGGCCGAAGATGGAAACACCGCACCGATTACGGATGACTTCTCGTTTCTGATGCCCGGTGGCGTGCAGACGACAGTGATTTCGAACACAGCGGATCGTCCACCGTTGGGGCCGGGGGAAAGTGCCTCCCGTTTATTCAGGCTTGACCCATCAGTACATCGCTTCTTCAGTTATGCAAGCATGGTGATTCCAAGTAATGACGCGTTCATTGCCAATGGCAATCCTCAAGCCCACGAGCTTTTCAACAGTCGGGGCCGCCAGGTGTTGCGTCGCTTTACTGTGGATGGCGACGAAGTGCTGGATGCGGGTACGGAAATCAATGACGAGATTCCAGCCAACACTGCATTTTTTGGTCAAGCGGCTCCGAACACCGGTGTGGATGAGGGTGGTTTGATTGTCGAACATCCGGGATTCCTCCCGGCTTCCGAGGGCGGGATTCTTGCTGATCCAATGTTCGCCAATGGAAACTTTCTTGCACGCGGTTTTCAAAACTTGCGGTTCTCTTTCCGACGTTTTAACATCAACCGTCCCAACCGTTTTCGGGGCTTGTTGACTGTAAGTCAGGAAATTCCAGCACCAGACGTTGGAAGGCCTCGACCGATTGGATTTACTGCTACGTCTACCAACGCTGCCAACACAAAGATCAGCTACATGATCACGGTTCGCAACCTTACCGGTGCACCCACAGTGGCGCATTTCCACGCTGCTCCTCGAGGTCAAAACGGACCTGTAGTTGCCAACTTGCTGGGTGACAATGGACAGTTCTTCACAGTTGGACGAACTACTTTCATCGTGGGTGAAGTTGATGGTGCCGATGTCGTTGGTCCATTGGCCAGCGGTGAAGCACCATTCGACAACCTGTTGGGTGAATTGGTAGCACGTGGAATCTATGTAAACATTCACACGGAAGCCAACCCTGCAGGTGAAGTACGAGCCCAGCTTCGCTAACGCGACCGGGATTTGAGTGTTCATCTGGCTCAGATGTATTTTGACCTTTGCAGAAGTTTTATTTTGACAGAGACTCGAAACGTGACAGTCTGGAATTGATTTTGTTTGCCTCTTGGTAAATATAAGACTGTTCGTTTGGGTATCTTGGGGGGATCCGCAGCACTATGGGGTGTGCTGCGGATTTTTTTCATTGGCGATGCTGCTGCCGCGTAATCCGCTGCCACCCGTTTCTGCTTTGGGTCGCACGGGTCGAAGTTCGCAAGAATTTTGGACCGAAGAAACGCCGCCCCAATTTCATCGCAGCATCGGTGTGCGACAATCGAATGGGTCTCCAGCGCTTGTTTGAAGTTGGCCAACAGAAAGAGATGCAGCAGGCGTATTTCTCGCATTGGGAAAGATGGGCTTTCGAGCCTTGGCCGGGAGCATTACCGGTTTCTCACGGGAGTCCCTTCTTGATTCAAGTAGCGGCAACTCCTGTAGCGCGCCGAACAGGCATTATCAGTTGCAGAAAGATCGGCTGATTTTTGAACCGCAGGAGGTGTGTCTTTCTCTTGTAAACGGGTTCTCTCTTCGTGCTCGCGCATAATCCAATGATTAATCCGAAACACCTGTCACAACCGACGTAGGACCTCTCTTTTTCTGTAACGAAAGATGCAGCGCGGCGAAAAAAGTCGAACACACGTTTGCGGCCCATTCCAAGCCGGCCTAACGGGGCATAAGGGAGCGTTAGGCTGTTTTAACGAACGCTAGTGGGGTTTTACGTGGCCGAGACGATGATGCATTAATTACCAAAAATTATTGCAGTTTTTCAGAATTTACGAGAGTCGAGATTGACCGGTGTTAAAATAGAAGTACATTCGTCACCAAATCCATCCGAACGCGGGGTTTAGCGCGTTTATCTGGATTAGACACTTCCGTAAGAGGCGTGTATTTGCCTGTTGTAAAGTTTGGTTTTTGATGGGCATTGCTTCGATCAGCTTATCTCTCAAGGAGAAATAAGTTCAGTATTGAGAAAATCGTTGCTTGCCAGCGATGTCTCTACGACGCTTGGCCAGTTGAAGCAATTGATACTCGGTTATAGCGTTAGCCTTACTTTTTACCCGGAAGCTTTAGCGGTTGTACTATTAGATGTGTAATTTTTTTGTCGTTTTATTGAAGTGACTTGCTTTCGGTTTCCGTTGGCAGCGCTCGTTTTGGAGAGAATTTTCATGAGAAACAACTTAGCTGCGTTTGTAGCGATTCTGGTCATGACTGTTGCCAACCAGTCAATGGCGGACATCATTGTCTACAATGTTGATTTTACAAGCGGTGGCGGTAATACGATCACAACACCGGTTGGTTTCGAAGCGGTAGCAACCGACGCGGCAGGCGCGGCGGCGATTTGGAACAACGTGCCAATGTTAACTGCCACAGACATTCTCACATCTGCAAATGCAGCAAGTAACGTCGATCTAGCGGTTACATCGACGAACTCAGGTACCGGCAGCAATGGGCAGTCAGCCAACGCGACAAATCCAGTATCTACCAACCCGCTACTTCGTGATTATGTGTTCGATAACACAAATTCAGGACTTACCGATCCAGGTATCGGCCGCAATTTGACCCTTACTATAAGTGGCTTGGAAGCGACTTCCACGTACGACCTGTACTTCTACGGAGGCACCCAGTTCAGGAGCACCGATAACAACGTGCAGGAAGTCACTGTCGGAGCTACCACTCAGACAATTACACGTGCTGCCGACATCAACAATGAGGATTTTATTTTGGGTGGTAACTACCTTATCTTCTCCGGGCTCACAGCTGGAACCGGAGAGATTGTTGCCTCGGTGGTATCAACATCATTCAATGATGAGCCGACCATTAATGGATTCCAACTGGTTGAAGTCACTGCAGTTCCCGAGCCTGGCACACTGGCAGTGTTTGCCTTTGGCGCTTTTGGTTTAATTGCGAGACGTAAACGGCGTTAACTTTCACGATTCTTGTCGAAACAATTCGACAGCTTTAAATCATGATCAAGCACGGATTTATCTCCGTGCTTTTTTTTGTTTGCCCAGCGAAGCTGGCAAACCCAGTCGGTGTTTTATCACCAACCTCGCCCCGTTCACGGGGAAGAGAATTCGACTCGCAAGGGCGATCTTGGTAACGGGATGGTCTGAAGGAAGCGATAGGAAGTTGATGGAGCTTAGCGCAAGTGAACCTGTTTCGGCTGGTCGTCGGGGCGAGCATGCAAAAAGATGCGATGCCCGATACGTGAACAAC
>CALCJM010000080.1 GCA_937967505.1 uncultured Pirellulaceae bacterium
GCCTCGACGGATGACAGAGTGATGAAGCCGGTGCCAAACCATTAAAGCTTCCAGCTCCAAAACCCGCACCAAATACATTCGTCGATCAGAGTCCTGAGGGGCTCAAGCGGAGACTGAAAAACCGCCTAAATCACCCACAAACTCTTCCGAAGAGCCAACAAAAATAACCCGGCGAACTTCGAGCGCGTCTGGAATCAAGCCTACTACATCTATAAAAAGATGAAAAAGGTGACGCATCAGCGTGTTAAATTTGACAAGGTCATGGATTTTTCGATCATCGAAAAACTTGGCAGGGAAGAAAAATACTCTTCGCAAGTTGATGAATACACAGTGCCGTTTATCAAAACCGCCAGTAGCGAACTGCGCGGTGCCGAGGAAATTCTGACCAATACGGTGGTGATTCACTTTTACCCCAACAGTAGCGATCTGTTCCGTAAAGTGACCAAGAAGATCAACGGGAAAGAGGTCGAATCGTTGTATGATCCGAAGGTCAAGTTTGTCCTAGAGGAAATTGGCAAACTGGCCGGACAATTCGGCACGGCCCGTATCATGATCGAGGGGCATACCGATAGCTCTATGAGGGGGAGTGCACCGGCAAGCCTCGTGAAGGAACTGGCGGGGGATCGCGCCGAAGCGGTGAAACGTGCACTGGCCGCACAGTTTGATTTGGATCCTGACCAGTTCAACACGGTTGGTATTGGCTGGGATCGTCCGGCAGACGATGACGATCCCTCCAACCACGCTAAAAATCGACGGGTCGAAGTGAAGATTTTCCCGGCCGAAGCGATTAATTAAGTGTCGCTGTCGATAGCTGACTGACCTGGTAAACACCAACCAACAGGAAACCCTTGACCGATTCAAATTCACAAGTTTCGCAAACCCGTCGGCGATGGTTCCCCATTCGTGGCAAGATCAGTTTGCTGTCGTCGATCCTGATCAGCATCGCCAGTGTGCTGTTTCTGTTTGCAACCTGGTGGTTTGTCACACGCGGGGAAATTGTTGAACAGCGCATCGTTGGTCCATTTGCCCTTCCCAGTCCGGCCGAGACATTTGCCACGTTTTCTGATCTCTGGTTTGACCAACAACTGACCCGCAACACCCTGACAACATTGCGACGTGTGGTGCTTGGGTTCTCCCTGGCCGCCGTGGTGGGGATACCGCTAGGGATTCTGGCCGGAAGTTTTCCTCCTGTCAAATCGCTGCTTGCGCCCCTGATTTTGTTTGGACGCAACATTCCGATCGCTGCGCTAGTGCCATTGACCTATTTCTTTTTTGGTGTGGCCGAAATGCAGAAGGTGCTGTTCATCTTTCTGGCGTGTGTTGCATTTGTGATTGCCGACACAACGACCTCGATCAGCAACGTCGGTCAGCAGTACTTGGATACGGCGTACACCTTGGGCAGTAACCGGTGGCAGGCGATCACGCGTGTGCTGGTGCCGCTGGCGATGCCCGGGCTGTTTGATTCCTTGCGATTGCTGTTTGGGCTGGCGTTTGGATATATCATGTTGGCCGAATCGATCAAGCTTGGCGGGGAAACCGGTGGGCTGGGGAATCTGATCAATGCGGCGCAAAAACGCGGCCTGCGCACGCAGATCTATTTGATTATTTTGATCATCCCGATCGTCGCATTCCTGATTGACCGGGTTTTGTTCGCCATTCAAAGAGGCCTGTTCCCTCACAAGTATGGTGGTGGCGGATGGTTGCTGGTTATCGTGCGCGATATTGCCCATCGGATTGGTGATGTGAAATCGATGTTTTTTAGACCAACGCCGCCCTACGATCAGTTGACGCTTGAGGGGATTGCTGCTGCGGAGCGGTTGGATGGTGGAACCTCCGATGACGGGAGAGGCCATGAGTGACGATCCTGATGCACAACCCGGCAACAAACCAGTCGTTGAATTTGCAGGTGTCAGTAAATCATACAACGCCGGTCAGACAAACGAATTCACGGCAATCAAGGACGTTACCTTTACGGTGCATGACAAACCGGGGCACGGTGAATTTGTCGGTGTGCTTGGTCCCAGCGGTTGTGGGAAAAGTACAATTTTAAAGTTGATTGCCGGGCTGGAACCACAGCATCCTCCGACCACCGGCACCGTTTCTGTGCACGGTCGGCCCGTTACAGGGCCGGGTGCCGATCGTGGGATGGTGTTCCAGGATTACACCAGTTTCGATCATCGTACGGTACTGGACAACGTGACCTTTGGGCTTGAGTGTCATGGTGTGTCGCGAAAAATCCGCGAGGAACTTGGCCGGCACTGGATTGATCAGGTTGGATTGAACGTCGCCACCGACCAGCACAAGTTCCCGCACGAACTCTCAGGCGGGATGCGGCAGCGCGTCGCTATCGCGCGCAGTTTGATCTTGCGACCGAAGGTGATTCTGATGGACGAACCTTTCGGGGCACTCGATCCGCAGACGCGTCTGAACATGCAGGATTTACTGGTCAAGCTGTGGCGAAATGTGGAAGCGACCGTGTTTTTTGTGACGCATTCAGTCGAGGAAGCCGTATATTTGGGCGACCGCGTCTACGTATTGAGTGCCTCGCCAGGTAGACTGGTGCATCAGGTCGATGTCGAACCGCCACATCGCCCGGCGGCATTGATGCAACGCGAGGAACAATTTCGCGATACGGTTTATCATGTCAACGATTTGATTGCCGCCGAGGAAGCCGCGCGTGTTGCTGATTCTGAATAATCGCCCGCCCGCAACGGCCGTCGATACAATAAATCTCATTACCGTTTTTGAACTGTGCTGAAGTATATAAAAACCGCATTCGTGAATCGCTGGAATCTCCTGCTGATGGCAGGAGGCATGGGGTTTGCCGTGCTCAGCGGTTACCCGGAGGTTGGTGTGCCTCTGGTGTTGGCGGCGGAAACGGCCTATCTGGGGCTGTTGGGTACACATCCAAAATTTCAGGCTTATGTCAACGCTCAGGACGCCAAACAAAAACGCTCGACCCGCCAGAACAGCACACAAACCGCGCTTAAGCAGATTGTCGATTCGTTGCCCGAACGCGCGCTGAAACGTTACGAACGCCTGCGTAAACGCTGCAGAAAGCTGGGGGCGATTGCCTCAAACATGAAGGAGCATGCAAGCTATAGCGGTCATGGCGGAATGGATGCGCTGCACACGCGCGGGATTGACCGGTTGCTGTGGGTGTTTTTAAAACTGCTGTTCGCCCGGCATACACTGCACGAATTCAAGGAGGAAGTTTCCGAGGAACGTATGCTGGAAGAACTGAAAGAGATCGATCGAAGGCTCGAGATCCTTGGTGACGAGTCTGCGGTGGACACGCACAAGATTCGTCGCACGTTGTTGGACAATCAGGCGACATTGAAGGAGCGGTTGGAGAATTACGCGCGGGCGAAAAGTAATTTTGTGTTTATCGATCTGGAACTGGACCGTGTGGAAAACAAGATCAAATCGATTTCGGAGATGTCTGTCAATCGGCAGGACCCCGAGTATATCAGTGGGCAGATCGACGCGGTGGCTGACAGTATGAAGGAAACGGAACGCACGATGAACGAATTGCAGTTTGTCACAGGGATCGGGGACCTGGAGGATGATGTGCCGGAGTTATTCGAGGGAAAAACGTCACGTGTGAATGTGCGTTAGGTTCGCAAAATTGATGTCCTTGTCCGTTCCAAGGTAGCTGCTGTTGCCAGCCCAAGGGGGAGTTTTTGGGGTTCCACACTCCGGCGAGTGCGGCCATGGTTTGGATTCCGTCCAAAAATAGAAAAATCTCCTAACAAATATTCGCTTGCCCCGTGTTCATTCCAGAGGCTAACAGTGCCATACTGGAGCTTGAGCACACCGGTGATTTTAATTATGGCGAATTTCTTTCGAGGCGATCATGCGTTCTTTGACTGGCTGGATTATTGGTCTGTTCTGTATCAGTTTTCTGGGGGTGGGCCTGCTGCTGGCGAACTCCGGAGGTTTCGCCCCGGATGAAAACGAAGCTTCGACCGATCGTCAGCGGTTGTGGGGGCAAATTGCCCAGGCTCAAAAAGATAAACTTCCGCAGACTGCGATGAAATTATTGGAGGCCGTCTACCAGTCGGCGATGGCGGACCAGGTTTGGCCTGAAGCGGTCCGCGCCATGTGTCAAAAAATCAGTGTAGAGGCCGCAATCAACCAACCCGCCACTCCGTTCGCACTTAAGAAACTGATCGAACGGGCAGGCGAGGTTCCGGACGAACTCAAGCCGATGACCAACGCGCTGCTGGCCAGCGGGTTTCATCAGTATTACCGCAGTAACCGTTGGAGGTTTGCCCAGCGCTCCCAAACCGTGGCTCCGGTCGGTGATGATTTTGAAACGTGGGATTTAAAAACCATTCTTGACGCAATCGATTCCTCATTCCGTAAAGCGCTGGAAGGTCGGGAGACGCTGAAAAAAATACCGGTCGCTGAATATGACCAATTGTTGCGGGCGGGCAATGTTGATGACGCACATCGCCCCACAGTGTTCGACTTCGTCGCCAACGAGGCCATTGCGTTCTATGCGCTGGATGAACACATCGTTCGCCAACAAAACGCATTTGATCTTTCGGCGGACAGCCCTGTGCTCTCGAATGTCGATGAATTCATCGATTGGAAACCGGGCACTGATGACAGTGCGGATTTTTTGTTGCGGGCGGTCAGGCTGTATCAGGAACTGTTGGTGTTTCACCGAACTGACGCGGACCCCACTGCATTTCTGGATACCGATCTGAATCGAATCGTGTTCGCCAATCGTGTGGCGGCTGGCGAAGAGAAAACCGCACGCTATCGAGCCATCCTCAAACGTTTCGCCAATACCCATGCGTCACACGAGCTGTCCTGCCGGGCACTGGCACTGCTGTCCACCAGTTATTTTGCAGATCAGCAATATGGGTTGGCACATCGATACGCATCGACCGGAATGAAACGCTTTCCGGGTTCCAATGGCGGGATGACCTGTGCGGGGCTGATTGATCAAATCGAGCGACCGGAGTTGTCGTTGAGCGTGGAGCATACTTGGAACGCGGCGGAACCCCAATTTTCAGCCAGCTATCGCAATCTGGATAAAGTTCATTTTCGCTTGATTAAATTTGACTATTTGAAATGGCAGTTCGGCCGGTACGGTTCTCCTGACAATCTGGACGTTCAGCAACGCAAAAGCCTAAGGCAACGACCGGCGATCAAGTCGTGGAGCGTTGAATTGGAGCAGACCGAAGAATTCGCCTCCAACGAACAGGCACTTATGGCTCCACTGGATATTCCGCCGGGAACCTATCTTTTGTTGGCCAGCGGCAAGCCCGGCTTCGATGGGGATGACAATTTCCTGTTGGTGAAACAGATTTGGCGATCGGACCTCGCATGCGTGGAACGTGGCTCAAACGCCAGTGAAGGACTGACCGGGCAGGTGTTTGACGCGGTGTCTGGAAAACCAATTAAAGGCGTCAATGTTAGATTTGATGTGTGGAAACATGACGGCCGGAACAGCCGAATGGAATTGGCGGGTAACACGACAACCGATGCTGACGGCAACTACAAATTCAACTCACCGCGCGGCCAGACGCGCATTATCCTGACTCACGGTGACCAAAAATTGGGATTCGTCAGCTCGCAACGGAGTTACATCAATCGTCAAAATGGTCTGACGACCCGCACTCATTACTTCACCGACCGCAGTATTTACCGTCCGGGGCAAACGGTCCATTTCAAAGGAATCTGCACACAAAGTAACCGCCGTACCGACAAATACGTGGTCTCGCCCAACCGCAAGGTAACGGTGGAACTACGTGACATGAATAATCAAATTATTGAGAAGCAGACGTTTCGCAGCAATGAATTTGGCTCGTTTTCAGGCAGTTTCACCGCACCGACCAACAGCGCCACCGGTCGGATGCGTCTACAGTCCCGAAATGGGATGGCTCACTTTCGGGTTGAAGAATATAAACGGCCAAAATTCCGGGTGGAAATTAAACGACCGACTCGGGCTTTCGCACTGGGGGAAATGGTCAGCCTCACAGGAACGGCAACTGCCTACACAGGCGCATCGATTGACGGTGCCAAAGTAAGCTACCGCGTGGTCAGGACGATGCGGTATCCGAACTGGTGGTACTGGCGTTGCTGGTGGATGCCGCGTGATGAGGGGCAACAACAGCTGGCCAATGGTACGCTGGAGACGAAAGCGGATGGTAGTTTTGAAATTAAGTTCAAGGCTGATCCGGATAAATCTGCTGATGCGACCGGGCAGCCGGTGTTCAGGTTTCAGGTCTTCGCCGATGTCACCGACAATGCCGGGGAGACGCGCTCCACATCGCAGGTAATGAACCTTGGTTTCACTTCTCTCAAGGCATCGATTAAAACAAAAGAGTGGCTGACAACAGCTGACCCGAGTGCGTTGGAAATCGCAACCACAACGCTTGATGGAAAGTACCTGTCCGCCAAGGGGGCGTTAAAGATTTATGCACTTACATCGCCCGCTGCTGTGAATCGCGCACGATTTGACAATAACCGGTATCGGTTTGCGCGTGGAGTTTCGAACGCTCGCACGGGTACTCCGGACCTGTCGGTTTATCGACAGTGGGCAACCGGTGAACTCATCGCTCAGGAACAGCTGGAAACGAATCAGCAGGGAGCGGCAAAGTTTGAGAAAGTACTGGCGGCAGGTGCCTATAAAGCCGTTTTTGAAACCAGTGATACCAATGGCAACACCGTTACGGCGGAAACCTACATGCTGGTGGTTGATCTGGCGGCCAAAACGTTCGACATGAAAATTCCGGATCATTTTTTGGCGGCCAAATCTTCGTGGCAGCCCGGTGAAACCTTCGAAGCCATTTGGGGAACGGGATATAAACAGGGGCGTGCGTGGGTCGAGATTTTCCATCGTGGCCAATTGGTGAAATCATGGTGGACCACCGCCGGGAGAACATTGGAGCATCTGAAGATTCCAATCGAGGAAAAACATCGGGGAGGATTAAGTCTTTCGATTACTTTTGTTCGTGAGAACCGACTGTACTCGCACCACCATCGCATTGAAGTGCCGTGGGACAACAAGAAATTCAGCGTGAGATGGGAGCATTTTGTCTCCAACCTCCAGCCCGGTGGGCGTGAAACCTGGACGGCGGTCGTTTCTCCTCTGACGAGTGCAACGGATGGTTCCACTGAAACTGAATCGTCGACCATCGAGCTGTCTGCGATCGAAATGGTGGCCGCCATGTATGACAGTTCCCTAGACCAGTATGCGCGGCATTCCTGGAACCAAAACATTGGCGATTTCTACCGGAGTAATTATTTCAGGACGCAGAAGTTCTCCAACGAGTTTGGCGGTTTTAGAGCTCTATCGAATATTAGATGGAAGAAAAGCCGGGGCGGTAAAGGGCGCTTCTATCGCTCCTATCGATCGGAACTGATGCCTTATTGGCAGACGGGTATGCCGTTTGGCGGTATGCGAAAGGGCGGTCGGGCAATGCTTGAGGCGCAGTCTTACGCTGTGCCGTCGATGCAGCCGTCGCCGTTGATGCAGGCCGGGGAGACCAGCAGCTTGGCTGGAGTTGCTGCGGCTCCTGCACGAATGAATGACCAGGCTGGCCTGAGTCGGAGCGAAGCGGAATCGGGCGAGCAAGCAGGCGACATTGCGCCGATCGACCTTTCTCAAGTTGCCATCCGCAAGAACCTGAACGAAACGGCCTTTTTCTTTCCTGATTTACGGACGGAAAAGAACGGCGAAGTCAGGATTGAATTCGAAGTTCCGGAAGCATTGACAACATGGAAGTTTATGGGACTGGCGCACGATGCGGAATTGCGCACCGGTATGTTGATTGATGAAATGACCACCAGCAAAGACCTGATGGTGCAACCCAATCCACCCCGATTCTTACGCGCGGGCGATCGGATTCTGTTCCCCGTCAAAGTTGTCAATCAATCGGACAAGGCTCAAACCGGTTCGGTCCAGTTGATGCTGAAAGATGGGTTCAATGAGGACGACCTAAACAAGACGTTTGGAAATGCAGAGTTCGGGCAAACCTTCGATGTCCCGGCCAGGGAGTCGCGCACCTACACGTTTGAATTGGCCGTGCCTGATTTCGCAGGCGTGGTCGTCTATAAAGCCGTTGCGGGTAACGCGCTGGTTTCCGATGGTGAAGAAGGCTTTCTGCCGGTGCTGTCTAGGCGTATTCTGGTGACGGAGTCTTTGCCGTTGCCAATTCGAGGCAACCAGAGACGCACGTTTGATTTTTCGGCACTGGAGAAAATGGATGCCAGCGACAGTCTGAAGAACCAGGCACTGACGGTGCAGATGACATCGAACCCGTCGTGGTACGCGTTGCTGGCGTTGCCAACGTTGATGGAATTTCCCCACGAGTGTAGCGAACAGAGCTTCAATCGATTGTACGCCAATGCCCTTGGGCACCACATCGTCAATAGTAACGATCGAATCAACACCATTTTCCAACAGTGGCGTGGCACCGACGCTTTGGACAGTCCACTGGAGAAGAATGACGATCTGAGAAACGTGATGATTGCCGAATCACCATGGCTGGCCAACGGCAAAGACGAAAGTCAGGCACGTCGCAACATAGGCAAACTGTTCGATGCTAATCGAATGCAGAATGAGATCAGCCGCATCTCTAATCGCCTGCGGCAGATGCAATTGTCCGATGGTGCGTGGCCCTGGTTTCCCGGTGGTCGGGCGAACGATTACCTGACGCTGTATATTGCTACCGGGTACGGCCGATTGAGGAAAATGGGCGTCAGCGTGGACATGCAGCCTGCGTTCAAGGCAATCGACCGCCTGGACTGGTGGATGGATCGTAAATATCAACAACTCAAACGCGATGGAAGACTGGACAATCAGAATCTGGATTCAACGGACACCCTCTACCTTTATGGTCGCACGTTCTACCTGAAAGAAAAACCGGTTGCCGCACAGTACAAACCGGCTTTCGACTACTTTACCGGGCAGGCACGTGAACATTGGCACACGCTGGGAGCCCGCCAGTCCGAAGGGCATGTGGCCATTGCCCTCAAGCGTCTGGGCGATGCTCGGACGCCATTGGCGATTATGAAATCGCTGACCGAACGGGCGCTGACGGATGACGAGATGGGGCAGTTCTGGCGCGAAGAGGCGAATCGTTGGTTTTGGTATCGCGCTCCGATCGAAACCCAGGCAGTGATGATCGAGGCATTTGATGAAGTACTGGACGATCAGAAATCGGTCGAGGAACTGAAGGTCTGGTTGCTGAAACAGAAACAGACTCAGGCGTGGAAGACCACCAAATCCACCGCCGATGCCGTTTACGCGTTGCTGTTACGCGGCAAAGATCCGCTCGATTCGTCGAAACTGGTTTCTGTAAAAATTGCGGACACGATGATCGAACCGGATAACGTGGAGGCCGGCACCGGATTTTATGAACAGCGCTTTGAAGGTAGCGGTATCAAATCCGCGATGCGAAGGATCGAAGTTAACAAATCCGATGACGGGATTGCATGGGGCAGCATTCACTGGCAGTACCTCGAAGATGTGGGCAAGATCAAGCCTTACGAGGGTACACCGCTGACGATCAAGAAGGGACTGTTTTTGAAAAAGAACACCGATGAAGGTCAAAAGCTCACACCGCTTCCGGCTAGAGTTTCGGTCGGCGATGAACTGGTCACGCGGGTGGAGATGCGTGTTGATCGCGATATGGAATACGTCCACCTGAAAGACTATCGCGGCAGCGGCACAGAACCGGTCAATGTGCTGTCCCGGTACAAAAGCCAGGACGGGCTGTGGTACTACGAATCGACACGCGATACGGCATCGCATTTCTTTATCGATTACCTTCCGCGCGGCACGTACGTGTTCGAATATTCGGTACGCGTGCAGCACCAGGGCCAATATCAAACCGGCATCGCCGCAGTGCAATGCATGTACGCGCCGGAATTCAACAGTCATTCAAACTCGGTCGCAATCAACGTGGGGAAGTAAGTTTGCGCAGTGCCTTTAACCAGTCCACTTGCGATGTCGTGACAGGATAGGCTTGACCGGTTTCGGGCGTTTCAGAACAAAGCGTCCTACTGATTGTCGCGAGCAATGCTTTGATGCCTGTTCCGGTGGTCGCCGAAGTTGTCACGCACACGGCGTGTGGGTGTGCGGAACGGGCCAACCGAATTGTTTGTTGCAGAGAATCCGGCGTGATCAAATCTGATTTATTGATTAGTACAATATCGGGTTCAATATCAGGTTCAACCGGGAAACCCGGATTGCCGGACAGCGTTGGTGAAAACCGGATCGAGTCACAGTCTGCCGCATCGACTACCCCGATGATGACATCAGCCTGATCGATCATTCGTACCGCGCTTTCAATTCCCAGCGTTTCAATCTGATTGTCGGTCTGGCGCAGCCCGGCAGTGTCGTTGAATTCGACCGGCCAGCCGTCGATCGCAGATCCTGCGGAAACCACATCGCGTGTTGTTCCCGGCATCGGGTTTACGATTGCGCGTTCAAACCCCAGCACTCGATTAATCAAACTGCTTTTGCCTGCATTGGGGCGCCCACAAAAAACGATCGATCGCGTGCGGTGAAAATTCAGGCCAAACGACGCATGAGCCAGCATGGCGTCGATGGCTTGCTGCTGTTTGACTGGTTCAAGATCAGGAAGTTGTCGGACTGTTTCGGGAAAGCATCGCCATTGCTCCAACAACAGCAATGCCACCCGTTCGGTGGTTGCCCGGTTGAGCAACTGTTCAATTTCATTGCGAAAATTAACATCGACATGGTCGGTCGCACCATCAACGGTTTGCATTTCCGTCGCGCCCTGCGAACCAAGGTCTGTAGAAATGGCGTCGATCACCGCCTGAGATCCGTGGCATTGGATTTCGTAGCGGTCATCACCTGTACGCACGACCAATAAATCCTCACCCGTTGATTTCCAGATACCGTAGATGATCGCATGTTCAATCTCGGCGAGTGGCTGGCCTGCCACCGGTGTAAAACAGGAATCAACGGCCTGCGCGATGCCGGGGCCGCCGACGGCGATTACCGCAATCGCGCCGCGCCCCCGAGGGGTCAGTATCGAATAAAACAGGCTCTTTCTCATACGCGCTCAACCTGCCTGCTCGCTGGCCAGAATTTGCTGACCAATTGCCAATGCTCCCTGTGGCACCAGCTGCGGTTCGAGGTGCCATGTTTGGGTCATTTCATCAGGCAGCAGGCACAGCATACTCGTTGCGCTGCCGCCTGTGATGCAGACGTGTGCAGCGGGGTGCTGCATTTCCAGCTGATTGACAATGCCTGCCACGGCGTGGGCTTGGGCGCGGACGAGACCGTTGGCAATCGCGGATTCGGTCGTCGTTCCGAGAATGGTGTGGGGCTTATCGGCCGTTTCACCGGGAGAAACTAAGGGCAGTGCCGGAGTCGCCCGACCAAGGATGGCGGCACTTGAATCAGCCCCCGGAAAAATCAGACCACCTTCGAAACGAGCGGTACCTTGGGGCGATAACGCGACCAGATCAATGGTCACCGCCGTCCCCGCATCGACGACGATAATGTGAGAGCCATTTGAGTTGGCATGGGGCATGTATTTGACAACGGCGGACCAGGCCGCAACCAATCGATCAATGCCGACGGTGTCACGATAGGAATCAATCACATCCAGTGGCACCCGCCGGCGCGTGATGCTTTCCACTCGATCGTTAGGGTGATTGCGCTCAATCCAATCAACCAGTTTGGAGAATGCGGGCGGGTTGACGCTGACAACAGACCAAAAAAGATGTTCGCCTGGATTGAGCGACGGCAGTTGTTGTTCCAATACTTTCGGGAAATCGCAAGGTGTCGCTTCGGAGGTGTGCGGTAGCCGAATCAGAGTTTCGCCGGCAAGTAATTTCGTGGCACTATTGCCAATATCGACTGCGATGATCTGCATCATTCACTCGCTTGCCTGAGCCTCGGCGATGGTATCCGATTTTGCTTTGGCCAGTTCTGCTTCGAGCACCTTGCGGTGTTCGGTGATCATCTGGGCGATCCGGTTGACCAGCGGCGGCAATCCCTGCCCCGTGACGGCTGAAATTAACATTACTTCACCGTCGGTTTCTTCTTTCAGCTGTTGGACAATTTCTTCGGCCCCGGGGAGTTCAGCCTTGCTGACCACAATCAACTCGGGACGCACGCCCAGTGCTTTGTTGTATTGCACCAGTTCGTTGCGGATCGCGTGGTAGTTTTTGACGGGGTCACTTTGATCCATCGGCATCGGTTCGACCAGGTGAACCAGCACGCCGGCGCGTTCGATGTGTTTCAGAAAGTCGTGGCCCAGGCCAATGCCTTCGGCCGCCCCTTCGATCAGTCCCGGAATGTCCGCCATGATGAAGGAACGGTCGAGGTCGATATTAACCTGTCCGAGATTGGGATACTTGGTGGTGAACGGGTAGTCGGCGATTTCGGGCCGAGCCGCCGACAGGCGTGAAAGCAATGTGCTTTTGCCTGCGTTGGGCAATCCGATCACGCCGACATCGGCAATGACTTTCAATTCCAGAATCAGAGGCTTGATCTCACCGGCCGCTCCTTGAGTCGCTTGTCGCGGTGCCTGATTGGTGGAAGATTTAAAGCGTGTATTTCCGCGTCCTCGTTTCCCACCGCGCGCGGCGATGACGGAATCGCCGGGGTTGGCTAGGTCCTTGATGACGATTTTGTTTTCGGCGTCGATGATGACGGTGCCCGGTGGCACGTTGATGATGGTGTCTTCAGCGTTGGCGCCGTGTTTGCCGTACCCCTGTCCATTGGCACCGTTGCCGCCACGAATATGGTGTCGGTGTGCAAATTCGGCAAGGCTATTGACGCCTTTTTTGGCGACGATGATCACGCTGCCGCCGTTGCCGCCATCGCCACCATCGGGACCGCCGCGCGGTACGTATTTCTCACGGCGGAAACTCATGCACCCGTGTCCGCCGCGACCGGCGATGGCTTCAATTTTGACGCGATCAACAAACATGATCGATGGACCGTTTCAGTTACCTAGTTCCACTGCATAAAAAAACCGCCGTGCAGCAACGAAGGCAATGCAAGGCGGTTGTTGAGCTTTTACTTTTTTCGGCGTGACTTACGCCTCGGCTGCCGCCGGAACCACATTGATGCGGCGACCTTTGCGGTCGAACATAATGTGACCATCAACCAACGCAAACAAAGTGTAGTCTTTGCCTTGACCGACGCCTTTGCCGGGGTGCCAGCGGTTGCCAACCTGACGAATCAAAATGTTGCCTGCAACAACTTTCTCGCCACCGAATTTCTTGACTCCACGTCGTTGGGCGTTTGAATCGCGACCGTTGCGACTGGAACCCTGCCCTTTTTTATGAGCCATTGTTTCCTCGTATTATCTTCTTTTGCGTGAAAGCCAGAATAAATTGGCCTGTGATTGATATGTTCAGGGATCGGCAGACCAACGGAACGTCTATAGTCTGGCCCGGCCAGGTCGCAGATTTTAGCGATAGATCCAGAAGGAATCAAGACTCTTAATAAAGCGAATTCCTTCTTCGTGTGGCTCCCAGAACTGGTATTTCAGGTCGATCAGGAAGGATCTGCCGTCCGTCTGGAATGTCCACTTGCGCCCCTCAATGAGTGCTTCAACGGCGGTGTCTTCGTCCACATTGATGCCGGTGGATTGCAATTGTTCGGCAAGTTTCCCCGGTAAGCGGCCTTTGTCCATAATCGGAATCAGTGGCGAAGTGAAATCTCGCAGGTTAAACATGGCGTCCATTTCAGCCCGCAGAATATCCCGATTGGAATTTGGGTTGTCTTCCAGCACGCTCAACACGGGGCCGGGTAAGTCATAGCGGCGGGTGATCAGCACCTGTTTTTGCGGGTCATCGACCAGTGGAATGCCGAAATCGATCTCGTCGTCCTCTTCGTCGATTGCGTCGCCAGGCCGCCAGAAGTTAAGCTGAATGTTCTTGCGTTTGATCGTGATCTGATCACCGTTGCGTTCGATGCGATAGGCGTTCGTGAACCCCTCCACGAACACGCTGACGAAGTCAATTTTCGGGTTTACATCGGTCCAAATGGCAACGCCCCAGACACCGGTATTGGTGCCGTCCTGCACCGGTTGAATCGATGCTTTGGAAAGCTGGGTGGCGTCAAACAGCGGAATTGCAGGGTCTTCGCGCTGCTGGATTTTCAGCGCCAGCACCGGGTTAAATTCGTCCGGGTAGATTGATTTGGTGTACTTACGCGTGAGATCACCATAAACCCAACCCTCGAGGGTCAAACGCGGCAGAAAATTCTGCTTGGCAGTCGATTGCCCTTTTCGCAAGTCTTTGGTCAGATGTTCGAATTCGGGATTCTGTTTCACCTCTTCAAAGCTGAGGCTTTTTCCCATGTTGCGTACGCGGTAAACCATGTACCAAACGTTTTGCGAGGAACCGTCGCCGATGTCGATTTTTGCCTGACGCAGTCCGGTAAAAGCAAATTCATATTCCCACACATCCCGAAAAAATACGACACGTTGTGCAAGCCCGTGCAGCGTTTCTTTGGTGGATCGCAATTTGGGCTGATAGGCTTGCGCTTTCAGTTGGGGCATCGGGGCCGGCAAAGAAAATGTATCTCGGGCGTTGAGCGCCGATGGCACCACTTTAAGGACACCATTGGCCAAACGACGACCGCCGGGGCCAGGATCGACCTGAGCCGCAGAGGTTGAACATATCGCGACCAGGAATCCAAGAGCCGAAGCTGTTTTCAAAATGAATGTCATTGATGAAACAGTTCGCCGACACTGATGGGCCATATCAAAACCAGAAAGTAACAGTTGCGAAAATGAAATAACGTGTCGATTGCCGACGGCAGTGCTTTTGTGAGACACATGCCCATTTTGCCATGGGATGGCTCACGAGCGACCGACAGGTCGAACTTCGACGTGTTGGGAAATTATAGTTGAGTATCTGTTTTATCGTAAGATTTTTGGACCCGCCGCTAGAATTACGCTCATTTCCAAGCCAATTGGGCGGAAATCAACCGGCCGGACTCTGCGGGCTGGTGGGGTTATGCTGTTTGCATCTGTGAATTGGTTGATTTGGCATCGGTCACGGAAGCTCAGGCCGCGAATTTCCCGAGGGGGAATTGATTCCACGCGCCCGGCCCTACCGGCACTTTCACCGTCGCGGATTGACGCTGGGGCGGCAGCGGCAAACAATCTATGCTTTGGCAAAGGCCGTTGATCGGCAATCTACTTATTTTCTCCGGCTCTCACTTGCACTCCAGTATGGATCCTCTCCACTTTTGCATCGCGATGGTTCCGTTGGCCGTGTATCTATTGATGCTGGGGCTGTTGAACCTGCGACCGACACCGTTTGTGACATCTGGCGCCCGGGACGCGGCGGCGGTCGGCATTGGTATATCGGGGCTGGTCATCGCAGGGCCGATGGAACTGTTTATGCCGCAGGCGGCTGCCTCTCACTACGGTGCTACCGTGTGGCTGATCATGCTGGTGTTCTATGGGTTGCTGGTTACGCTGACGGTCCTGTTGATGAGAACGCGTATCGTGATTTACAACATCACCCCGGAGCAACTGCGGCCGCTGCTAACGGATGTCGCGAAAAAGCTTGATAGTTCATCACGCTGGTCCGGTGAAAGTTTGTTGATCCCCTCCCGGAAAATTCATTTGCACCTCGAAACGGTCCACTGGTGCAAAAATATTCAACTGGTCGCCAGTGGAAACGACCAAAGCTACGAAGGTTGGCGATTGCTGGAACGCAAACTCAAACAGTCCGTGGCCGATGTTGAGGTCGGTCCGAATCTGTTTTCATTTCCACTGTTGGTTGTTTCATCGGTGCTGGCGGCGGTTACGCTGGTCTGGATGCTGCTGGACAAGGAGGCCGTTGTTTCCGCATTTAAAAATATGAGCGAATTCTGATCGGGATGGTTTAGGGCAATGAAACACAGCCAAGCGGATGTGGTGGGCCTCATGCGTGTGGGGTTGTTGAAGATGGTCGTTCCGATAGTGACCGGCCTGCTGCTGGTGAACGGGATTTCGCGCCCCCTGTTCGCTGGTGAGCAGGCAACCACAAAAACACCTTCGACATTTCCCGCTTTCACTGTGCAGGCAATCCGCCCCGGTGATGCCGGGGACATGCCTGCGTCGATTTCGTTGGTCAGTGCCGGTGAACCCAACGGTGGTGAACCCAACGATGGTCTCGCCATGAACGGTCGTTCTTATGATGCCGCTGCAATCCGCGCACCGGGGCTAACGGTCGTTTGTTTTCTGGGCACCGAATGCCCGCTGGCGAAGCTATACACGGTGCGACTGATGCAATTGAAAAAGACCCTCGCACAACAGCAGGTTCGATTTGTTGGTCTTTTCCCCAACGTGCAGGATTCGCAGTCAGATCTGCGAGCATTCTCGGTGGCGCATAAAATCGACTTCCCTATTGGCAAGGACGATGACCAGCGCATTGCCAATTCGGTGGGTGTTCAACGTACGCCAGCAGTATTTTTAGTTCGCAATACTGATCTGCAAATTCTCTATCGCGGCCGCATCGACGATCAATATTCCCCCGGAATCTCCCGGGCAGCACCGACACGACGCGACCTGCAAATTGCCATCGAGCAAAACCGCTCGGGCCAACCCGTCGCCGTTGCGGTGACCGAGCCAGAGGGATGTCTGATCGGTCGCAATCATCTTGCCAAGGGGAACCGAAAACCGGAGCCCGGTAGCATGCCTGACAGCGGTCCAACAGTCACATGGGCCAATCAGGTGTCGCGCGTGCTAAGAAAAAACTGCCTGGAGTGTCACCGGGCTGGTGAGATCGGTCCGTTTTCGATGGAGGAATACGAAGATGTGGTGGGCTGGGCGGACATGATGATGGAGACAATCGGGCAAAAACGGATGCCGCCTTGGCATGCCGATCCTGATGTGGGGGAATTCATCAATCAGCGCACGATGTCACAATCGGACATCGACACTTTGCAGCGCTGGATCGATCAGGGGATGCCGTTTGGAGATCGAAATCAATTGCCGCGCACGGCGACAGGCAACGGTGGTTGGAATCTCCCCAAGTCGCCGGACCTAGTCATTCCGATGGCGTCCACAGCGTTTTCGGTGCCGGCCGATGGTGTGGTCGAGTATCAATACTTTGTGGTTGATCCGGAATTTGAAACGGATCGCTGGGTCGTGGCGGCGGAGGTGCGGCCCGGCAATCGCTCGGTCGTGCACCACAGTATCGTCTTCATTCGGCCGCCCGACGGAACGACCCCTGCGGGTGTGGGCTGGCTGGGAGCCTACGTTCCCGGGCAGCGCCCATTAAACTTCAATCCCCATCGTGCCCGGTTTGTGCCGGCTGGATCGCGTCTGGTCTTCCAACAGCATTACACCACCACCGGAAAACCGGAAGAGGATGTGACTTCGGTAGGGCTGGTATTCGCCGACGAAGAAGAAATCGACACGGAACTGATCACGCTGATGGCGATCAATCAGAATTTCGAGATTAAACCACATGAAAAAAGTCATCGCGTTACGGCCCGGATTTCCAATTTCGGTAAAAATCGCAAGCTGATCAGCGTATCGCCTCACATGCACTTTCGTGGCAAATCCTTCAAGGCGTGGCTGGAACTGTCATCCGATACCAACCCGGAGGCGAAAGAATCCGGTGCGGAACTATTGATTCATGTTCCGCGATACGATTTCAACTGGCAGCATGTTTATCAGTTTTCCGATCAGCGGTCCTTGGATGATGTGAGTGCCGTGCGTGTCGAGGTGGAGTTTGACAACTCCCGGTCCAATCCCTTCAATCCTGATCCCGATGCCTGGGTGATGTGGGGAGATCAGACGTTTGAGGAAATGGCAGTTGCTTTTTTTGATGTCGAACATCCGCGCACAACGCATTCGTCGCGCACCGCAGCGACTGCTGAAGAAAGCCAAGCGATTCTACCCCGTCTGTCCAAACGAGAAATGTCCAAACGGGAAATTTTCAAACTGGAAACAGTGGCCTCATTGACACCCGCGCAACGAAAACGCTTGGACCAGTTTGTGAAGGACTACTTTGCTCGTTTTGACAGTGATGACAACGGCAGCATTGCAGAAGACGAACTCCCCCGGATAAAACGTTACGAAGTAAACCAGTTTGACAAAAACAACGATCTGCAACTGACGCCCAGTGAATTGAGCGACGCGGTTTGGCAACGCTTTAAGGCAACTGGCAGTTAGGGATTTACCATCCGTTGGCGACGCTGCCAGCGTCGGAGCGAAGCTGGCAGCATCGCCAACGGTAAGCTTTCAACTGCCAGTCGCCTTAAAAAGTAGCGTTACTATTTTTTGGGGCGGAATGCGACGATTCGTGAGGGGTTGGTTTCCAGGTAGGGGCCGCCGATTAGATCGACGCAGTAGGGGACTGCCGCAAATACCGCATCCAGACACTCCGCGATCGCTTTGGGACTACCCGGAAGGTTCACCACTAGGGTACTGCCCCGGATTCCCGCGGTCTGGCGGGAAAGGATTGCCGTTGCGACCTTGGCCAGAGAAACCGCTCGCATCTGTTCCCCAAATCCCGGCATCATTTTTTCGCAAACTGATTCGGTTGCTTCGGGGGTCACGTCGCGCACTGCCGGCCCAGTGCCGCCTGTGGTCACGATGAAACAGCAGTCGTGATTGTCGGCCATATCGACAATCGTTTGTTCAATCAATGATTGATCGTCGGAGATGATTTTCCGAATCGATTGCCACGGCGTGGTCAGCACATCGTTTAAATACTCGACCACCGCCGGGCCGCCTCGGTCCTCGTACTCACCACGGCTGGCGCGGTCGGACACGGTCACGATGCCGATGATTGCCGGAGGTAATTTGCCGGATTCAGACAGACTCATCAGACGTTACTCAAACTGGTTGGAAAGGGCGTTCAGACCCGCCGGACAATTGGGATCATAGGATAATGTTGATACGCTCACGCGCCCTGCAAAAACGGCCTGGGTATCGGTGAGAAATGGCGAAGGCTCGGGGCCCGGTGCGTTGGTCGCCCAGAAGAAGTGTCGTTTCTTGGGATCGACGCCCTTTTGAAAATGATATCCCAGCGGATTGGTTTCAACGGGAACGAAGGCTGGCGTCACGTCAGCCGATTGGACCTGACGGGGAACGTTGATGTTCACCACCGATTTGTCGGGCAGTTTCTCCCACTGTATTTTTTCAATGATGGACCACGAAATTTCAGCGGCCAGCGCAAAGTCAGCGTTTTCGGTTCCCTCGATGCTGATCGAGGCCGCCGGGATGCCGAACATCGACCCGGCAAATGCACCGCCGACGGTTCCCGAGTGATTGACGTTAATACCAACGTTCAAACCAAAATTAATCCCGCTGACAATCAGATCCGGTCGCCAGGGGGCCAGTTCATGAATCCCCAACTTCACACAGTCTGCAGGTGTGCCGTTGACGCTGTAACCGGTGCACTGCTGTTGTTTGTTAAAGACCTGATTAGGGTTCAGGGGACGCAAAAAGGTAATCGCCTGACTGATTCCCGATTGCTCGGTTTGGGGGGCGACAATGAAGACATCGTGTTGTTGTTCAATGTGTCTGGCCAGCGTTTTCAGGCCCCGGGCAAAAAATCCGTCATCATTGGTGATCAAAACCTTCATTGAACTAAAGCACTTCCACAACAATATCTGACATTTTGGGGACCGGGAATTGCCCATTTTGCCCATCAAGAGCCCGTTGAACAGGGTGGGAACGTCTCGCCGCAGATGCTGCTGGCACGAAAGCTGTCGGAAACCAATTTTTACCTGAAGATCTGTCTTGTGAGGGACGGGGCAAATCTGTATTGGTAACACTCAGATTTATTCATGAAGTAGGCTGTTTTCAGCCATCCTTCCCAAACACTTTTAAGTTTAGCCGTCGGTGAGCGAATCGCGGGACTCACTCACCAACCCTCCCTCCTGGGGAAGAGCATTATACAACCTGTTGAAATGGTTTCTGGGTCAATCGTTTCTTCAGGCGCTCACGGCTGAGCTTTCACTGGCATCGAAGCGGCTTGCCGCTTGGGTGTCAGGGATACACCAACGCCGATCAATTTTGGTCGGCGTTCTTTTTTTGGGTGCGTAACTGGCATCGGAACCGGGAACCGCCGCGGCCGGACGCTGATCGACAGCCGCAATGACTTTTGCCATCCCTCCAGAAGAAGCCGAACCGTCGCGCGTGGAACGGCAGTAAAACCTTTGTTTTCTTACGGTTTGGCCGATGGCGAGCCAGTTATTGTGAACTGCCGCACAGTTCTCCCCAGGGATTTTGAAGTTATGCAAGATGCGGTACACACCGTGACATTAAAAGCACGTCAGAGGATTTCCAACGTAAGACATCCCCAACAGGTGCCGGATTTTTGTCGGTCTAAATTCACATTTTTAATGTGATTGGCGTGGTGAGTGTTTTTGAACGCAATCGAGCACTTCGTTGGCAAATTCATTTCCAGTACACAGAGATTTTTCTTAAATAAGGACCAACTACATGCGATACAGTTTCTTTTTCGCCCTCGCGGCGTGTTTGGCTTTTGTCCCCGGCGTTCAGGCTCAACAGCAAGTGCGCGTCACGATTGAAAACACGTCCCCCCTTGGCGGTGTAGCGTTGACACCGGTATGGGTTGGTTTCCATGACGGCAGTTTTGACAGCTATAATGGGGGATTGAGCTCGCAGCCAGGTCTGGAGCGGTTGGCTGAAGACGGAAACTTTGGAGAGGTGGGGGTTGCCGGGACGCTGGCGGGTGATTTTGCCAACAACCTGACCTATGTCGACAATTCCAGTGGTACGGCCGTCAGTGCGACCGTTGCTTCGACGCAGGTGGGCACGCGCGTCCAAGGCGCGATTGGTACATTTGACGGAGGTCCACCGCCGATTCAGCCAAATGAAACGGCGAGCGCTATTTTTGATCTGGCCAGTGGTGACTCAAACCGCTGGTTTTCCTACGCTTCGATGATTTTGCCATCCAATGATTACTATGTCGCCAATGGCAATCCTTTTGCGTGGGACATTTCGAGCGTTCTCTCTGGTGGCGGTCCGGTCAGTTTTGTGATCGGTGGCAATTCAGTTAACGATGCCGGAACAGAAATCAATGATTTCACCACTGCGGCACCCGGTGGCGAAAACCTGCCCGGTCTGTTTCCGGGGGTTGGATTGCCCAATGGTCAGAGTGGTCCGAATACCGGAGCGGACGAAAATGGCGTTAATACAGACGTAACCAATCCGTTTGCGAATTTTCTCAATGCCGGTGGAGTAAACACAAGCCAGTTCAACTTCACGGATGCAAATTTGTATTCCAATGGAATCGCACGCATCACGATCAGTGCTGTTCCTGAACCGTCCTCGTTGGCTTTGCTTGCACTGGGACTGGGTGGAGTTGTTGCTCGCCGTCGCCGCAACCTAGTCGGTTAATAGAAAAACTCATTGTGTTGATCCACGGGTCGCAATTGCGACAGGTTCAACAACGTCTAACAGCCGCCACAGCAACATTCATGTCGCTGTGGCGGCTGTTTTTTTAATCTGTCGTGATGAACAATGTTTGTGTTCTACCAGAAGAAGTAGTACAGTGCGGCGGTTGCCACCACGACCCCTAGGCCGACAAACATTGCACCTTTGGAAGTCTTCAGTTCAATTTCTTCGTTGACTGGCAGCTTCACTGGCTCTTTCATGGGGGCTGTGATGGTCAGGATGATCCCTGCGGCCAGCACAATAAAGAAACAAATTGCCATGCGGTCCAAGAACGCGATTTGATCGGCGTACCACAATCCATTGGAAGCTAGGAGCGGGCCGAGGAACCACTTGAACGCACCATAGGAAACTACATTCAGTAAAATTCCCATCCAACCGAAGTAGCGCGGCGTGCGTGGTGAGAAGAAACCAAACATAAACACTGCCAGAATCCCAGGAGAGATGAACCCTTGGAACTCTTGAATGTAGGTGAAGATACTGGCAAAGTTATCCAGCTTCGGTGCCACAAAACCTGCCAGAATCACAAATAGCACAACAAAGAAACGACCAACCTTGACGAGTGTAGCGGGATCTTTCTGGCCGGTGAATTTGGCATACAAATCCATTGTCGCAATGGTTGATGCCGAATTCAACATCGAAGCCAGTGAACTAATGACGGCACCGCACAATGCCGCCAAAACAAACCAAGAAATCAGTGGATAAGGCTTGATCAGGTTTCTGACTAGGACCGGGAAAGCCGCATCGTAGTCATAACCGACCAAGCCTCCTGCAGACGTTTTACCGTCTGCTGTGGCCTTGTTGGCCAAGCTGTTGATGCTGTCGGCAATTGCTTCGGGAGTCGCCGTAGAATCGAAAACGTCGCTTGATCCGGTAGCTTTTGCGTTGCGAGCAAAGATGTCTGCTGCCATGGCCGGTTCCAGTTTGACGAAAGCCGGATTCACGGTCAGTACCTGGTTGTCTTCGGCACTGGCACAGATCGTCTGGTTCTTTTCAGCGGCTCCACTCTGCAAATCGGCAGAGAACAGGTTGAACGCAAGAATTCCCGGAATCACAACAACAAATGGGATAATCAACTTCAGCAACGCCGCGAATACGATTCCCTTCTGGCCTTCTGCCAGTGATTTTGAGCCTAGTGTACGCTGGACGATATACTGGTTCAGTCCCCAATAGAAAAAGTTGGGGATCCAGAGGCCGACGATCAACGCGGTCCATGGAATTTCGGCGTCCTCTTTCGGGCGAACCATGTGTACTTTACCGCCAGACAGATTGGGACCGTTGCGCACCTCGGCCTCGCCATTGACACCGTCATTGAGCAACATGAATCGCTCCCAGGCACTCGCCGACTCCAAGTCGGCGATGGTTGCATCCGAGTTGGCAACTTTGGTTTCGAACAGTTTTTCTGGTGAAGCGTTGGATAGGTTATCGAAGGCCAAGTACATCACAATCGCACCGCCAAGAATCAGCGCCGCCCCCCAGATCAGGTCAGTCCAAGCACACGCCTTCAGACCACCAATAAAGACATAGACTGCAGCAAACAGGGCGATCATCCAACACATCACGGTTAAACTATTCAACACCGGAACGGTATCGTAGTACTCCGATACAAATTTTGCTCCGGAGAAAATCACTGAGGATGTTGTTACAAAGACCAGTGTCACGATCGCAGGAATTGCCATGGCCAATCGAGCCGATCCGTCGAAGCGATATTCAAGAAATTCAGGAATGGTGTAGAGGCCCGCTTTGAGGAATTTTGGCAGGAACCAAAATGCAACAAAGATTAGCGTCACCGCCGCCATCCACTCGTAGGAAGCGATCGCCATCCCCAACCAGTTGGCTGAAGAACCTGACATGCCAACAAATTGCTCGGTCGAAATATTGGCTGCAATCAACGAGAATCCCACCAACCACCACGTCAGTCCACGACCGGCCAAAAAGTAGTCCGAGGCACCTTGTTCGCCGTCGGTCTCTTCGTCACGACTTTTCCAGATGCCTAAAGCGATCACGCCAATGACAGCAGAAACAAACAGTACAACTTCCAGAATATTCATGGTGGTGCGGGGGTTGACGGTAGGACAGTTTTTTACAGCCAATAAGGATAATCTCAGCTGTCTCCCATCGCAAGCATTGAATCGGCAGGTCGAAGCAGTCGGCTTGTGCAACCACCGGGGTCGGTTGTTTATCGGTGCGGTTGAGTGGTGTTGTTTTAATCGAAGGGACGACGCGCGATAGAATCTGAGGATTGCTTTCACCAGTAACGTAGAGCAAACCATTTTCGGCGGGCGGTCCACAGGCCAGCTCACCGGTCAATCTGTAATGATTGAGTTGAGTTTGGGGGCGGTGCCTCGACGTACTGATTTTAGGTGCTGACGCTGTCCTGCTTTAGCCCCGTGATCTACTGACGGCCACGAAGTCCATTGGAGAAGTCATAGGTTGCCAGTTTTTTTCCGGTAAATCGGATACGTTTTTTATGATTTCTGCCGACAATTAGAGCTAGTTTTCAATAAACGGTGCTTGCAGCTACAACGATTCCTGATCGCCGTTTAGAATACGCGGCTTCCCTGTATCCATCCACCACCAGACCCACCCGCGCGGAAGAGTAAATGGACCCATCTGAGGCAGGCCCCAATCCCCCGGCCAACCTTGCCGCGAATCTTGACCCGGGCCAAAGCATGGACAACGTACTTGCCGATTTTGCGGAACAGAAAGACCCGGCGATCGTCTGGTGGGCCGCGCTTGTTGGTCCCGTCCTGGCCACATTGGTCGCGCTGGCGGGGATATATCTGGTTGCCGGTTGGCCATTTGTCACCGGGTATGTCACCGCCGCTGCAACGGCATTTTTTGTCACCGGCCGGTTTATTATCCTGCTGGGAGCCGAGCAGGCCGCCGAGGGAAAAACCTTTCTGAAACTACTGACGCCGACGCACCTGTTCCTGATGCTGACGTGGCTGGACATGATGGTGGCCATCTTTGTTGCCTTTCATATGGCGGTCCTGTTCCGGATTCCGTGGGCCGGAGGGAAATTGAAAGGGCTGGTTTCCGATGGGCGATTTGTACTGGCCAAACAGCCTTGGATCCGCCGTGCCGCATTTTCAGGGCTGGTGCTGTTCGTTATTTTCCCAACATCCACAACGGGCAGCATCGGCGGGACGATCTTCGGTAGATTGTTGGGGATGACCCGCGCCAGGGTGCTGATCGCGATTTTTATGGGCAGTATTTTGGGTAACGGGATCATGCTGCTGGGGGCGAACTTCTTTAACAAGTATTTCTCGGGAGATAATATCTGGTTGAAACTCGGTGGCGTGCTGGCAATCGTCCTCGCCCTGTTCCTGTTTGAGCGAAAAATCAAGAGTCTGAAAGAAAAATATCTGGCCGAAGAAGCCAACGCACCAGAGGCCAACGCTTAGCCAGCAACCAATACTTCGCCAGCAGCAAGCCGATTTGACAAAGTCGATTTGATTCAGGCAATCGAAGATTGGGGCGTTTCCACCGGCTGGCGACAATCCGCCGACCTGCGACTGCGACCCACGCGCTGATCGGTTCTGTTTGGAAACGTTAATCCGTGGGGAAAGCGAACCCAGATTGCAGTCCGGCAGTTAGCGCGGTGCGGCAGTTAGCGCAGTGCGGCAGTTGGCGCATTGGGACATTGACCCGTCGGATATTCGAATGCCCGGACGCCCGGACGCGGCGGTGAAAAATCGCGCTGCAACCATCTTGAAAACCGGGCGAACTATAGAACAATAGAGTTTTGTGACTGCCCGCGCCCAACGATTTCAACCAGAGACCACACATGAAACAGGTGACCGTCCCGTTTCTTGTGATGCTGGCAAAAGTTCTCAGCGGGGCGACCGTGCGCTGGGTTGATTGCGAGCCCGACACCTGCCAGCGCGTCTATTTCGCCAACCATACCAGCCATCTCGATGCGCTGGTTTTGTGGGCATCGCTGCCCAAGCCAATCCGCGCCCTGACGCGTCCGGTTGCGGCAGCCGACTACTGGCAGGGGGGCCCCGTGCGACGGTACATGGCCAAATCCTTCAACGCATTGCTGATCGACCGGACGAAGATCAAGGTTCACAACAGCCCGATCGACATGATGATTCGCTCCATCGGTGATACCGAGTCACTGATTGTGTTTCCCGAAGGGGGCCGCAACCACCAACCCGAAATGAGGCCATTTAAAAGTGGGCTGTTTTATCTGGCAAAGAAAAGGCCGGACCTTGAATTAGTTCCCGTTTATATCGACAATCTCAATCGCGTGATGCCCAAGGGCCAGTTCTTGCCGGTGCCGCTGTTAAGCTGTATCTCGATCGGAGCTCCCATTTGGCTGGAGTCGGGGGAAAAGAAAGGCAGTTTCCTGAATCGCGCTCGTCAGGCAGTGCTGGATATGAAGGATGGCAGTGACGCCGAATCCTGACCCGGTTGCAATCGTCTTCCACGGGCTCCCGGGTTTCAGCGCGTCCAGTACTTCCGGTAATTCCGGCGCGTCCGATGTCGATCGTTCACTACTGAATCCAACCACGGTTTTTCCTTGCTCCTTCTGGCTATTAGTTATCAGAACGTCGTTCCCGCGACTCCCAACAGCGACCGGTTATTTGATTTCTGGACTTCGCTGTTGATCCTTGCCATGTTGGTGGTGCTGGCCGTTCTGCTGTTGGCCGGACAAATTCTCAAACGCCAACCGGAATCTGTCTTTGATCCGGCCATCGTTCGAACCTTCAACAAGCGCGTTAGCACCTGGCTGACGATCTGTGTGCTGTTGGTGGTCAGTTTGCTGTTTAACCGCACCGTGACGGTGGTGTTGTTCGGTTTGATCTCGCTGTGGGCGCTGCGAGAGTTTATTACGATGACACCTACCCGGCGCGGTGATCATGGCACGCTGGCGTGGCTGATTTTCGGATTCACACCGCTACAGTACGTGATGGTGGCCATGAATCTGTACGATTTTTATACGATTGTGATTCCGGTCTACGCGTCGCTGTTTATTCCTGCTCGAATTGCGTTTACCGGTGACCATAAACGATTTCTGGAGCGATCGGCCAAGATCCAGTTTGGGTTGTTGATCTGCGTTTATGCGCTCAGCCACACCCCGGCGCTGCTGTATCTGGAACTGGAAACCTACGATAGCGTGACGCAAACCAAAGTCCCCTGGACCGGAAAGACCGCAGGCCTGCTGTTCTTTTTCATCGTCATTGTTCAGGTCAGTGATATGTTGCATTTTGTCTGGGACCGCCTGGCCGGTAAACATGTGATCGCTTCGGCGATCAACACCACCAAAACATGGGAGGGGGTGATCGGATCGGCCTGTTGTACCGCCCTAGTGGGCATTTTGTTGCAGTTCGTCACGCCATTCACGTGGTACGGAGCGGGATTTATGGCGTCGATCATCAGTGTCATGGCGTCCTCGGGCAGCATGACCATGTCGGCCATCAAGCGCGACCGGGGCGTACGCGACTACGGAACGTTGGTGCAGGGGCACGCCGGAGTGCTGGATCGGATTGATTCGGTCTGTTTTGCCGCTCCCATCTTCTTTCATGCAACGCGGTTTTTTCTCAATGCGCAATGAAGTTTCGCCAATTAGAATCGCCCGATTATTCCACGCTGAATTGATCCAACCAAACCAGCTTAAACAATTACACCAACGAAATATTGCCGCATGGCCAATCTGAAACAAACCATGGAACTTCACGATCTTGAACTGCCTGAAGATCAGCGCACCAAGGTCAAGCACTACTGCCAGATTCTGTGGGAGTTAAACAAGAGCCTGAACCTGACGCGCCACACGACCTATGACAAATTCGTGACGCGCGATCTGTATGACACAGTCCAGTTGGCCAAACTGATCCCGGAAAATAAAGAAGTGCTGGATGTGGGCTCTGGCGGCGGAGTGCCGGGAGTTTTACTGGCCATCATTCGACCTGACCTGAAAGTAACACTGTCGGAATCAGTCGGAAAAAAAGCCGTTGCCCTAGGGCAGATGACCGAGGGAATTGAGGTCGAGGTGGATGTCTATCACTGTCGCGCCGAAGATTTGTTGACCGATTTTCGGTTTGACTATACGACCGCGCGGGCCGTCGGGCCGCTGGTGAAGTTAGGTACGTGGTTCGCGGAAGTGTGGCCGGCGGTCGGGAAACTATTGGCGCTCAAGGGCCCCAATTGGCCTGAAGAAAAGAAGGTCGCCGATGAGGCACAATTGCTTGACGCGGTCAATCTGTCAGTGGCCTCACAGTACGTGACACCGGGGGCCGAATGGAAGTCGTACATTCTGGAAATTAGCAGTAAGAAATCCAGATAATTCCGGTTTTCTGTAGTGGCCCGGTACGCCACGTCTGAAATGCCACCAATACCCCACTAATTTCTGTAAGCGGTGCATATCTCTGGACGGGTTTTGAGGTTTGCCGTATAACCCTCCCACAGCTGACGAAAAGGCAAATGTTTTTCTGCTTTTGGGCAGTAGAATTCCCATCTTTTTTTCGTCCAAAAGTTGGTTCGAAATTCGAAAGTTGATGCGAGTCATCGGCGACGAGAACCGATTAATAAAGTAGACTGATCTGATTAGATCACTCTGGCATATATACGGCTGAGGGACCAATTTTAGGGTGGACCGGAGTCAATAGTGGCTTGTGCTTAGCACGTCCGACTTTCGTTCTTCTCCCAGCGACTCCCATCGCTGCGCATTTTGCTGGAGTATCTTGTATTTGCCGCAACGTTCACGCGTTGCGGCTTTTTTCGTGCGTTTTTTTATGCACTATTGGGCGGATGATACCGAACAAGGAACGGGGCGGCCTTCCGGTTACTTGTGTTTGCGTGGTCTGTCGGCCAACTGCCGCGCGGATTTGAACACAGCGTCGATCATCGGTTCGGTCAAACGCCCGGTGAACGTATTCTGCTGGCTGGGGTGGTAACAGCCCAGCAACCAACGACCCTCAGTCAGGCTCACGCGCTGCCCATGACCAAATTTGGGGCGCGGAGAGGGGTTCTCCAACTGATCGTGTTCAACGGCATACCGTATTATGGCGCGCCACGCCAATCCGCCCAGCGCTACAAACACGCGCGGCTGACAGATTTCGATCGTGCGTTCAAAATACGGCCTGCATGTCGCGACCTCTGCGGTCGTCGGTTTGTTGTCCGGAGGGGCGCAGCGGCAGATGTTGGTAACCACGCAGCCGGTCAACTTCAAACCGTCTGCCCGGTCGATCGATTCTGCCTGATTGGCCAGCCCGTTGTTGTGCAGCGCCCGATACAACCAGTCGCCACTGCGGTCGCCGGTGAACATGCGCCCGGTGCGGTTGGCACCATGTGCCCCCGGTGCCAGTCCAACAATCAGAATCGGAGACGGCGCACCCAGATTCGGGACCGGTTTACCCCAGTAGTCTTGGTCCCGGTAAGCGGCCCGTTTTTCAATCGCGATCTTCCGGCAATGCTCGATCAGACGGTCGCACTTTGTACATGACACGACATCCTGATGCAGTTGCCCCCACGCGGCATTCCGGTGCTTGCTCATCCGCCCGAACGCATGGGTGCGGACTGATTGCCCTCCCACCAAATGGAATGGTCTTCCGATAAATCAATCGGCAACGTCTGACCCGGCGTAACGTACACCATGTCGTTTCTCAGTCGTAACTGGTCGTGCTGCGTTTGCTGTTGCTGTGTATCGACAACCGCCGAGAGTTCATACTCCAGATCCGCGTCGTAGCGATCCGCATGAAGAGCAATTCCTGACGGAGACCGGTGCCGTACATACTCGACCGGAATTGCATCGAACGTTTCCACCTGTGGTTCGAAAAATCGTGTCTCGGCTTCCGCTGGAGGAGTGTCAAAGACAATTTTTTCGTATGCGACATCCGGTTTGGCATGGTCGGTTGGCTGAAGTGATTCCTCCCCAAAGCGTACGGGACGCGCTTGGTGTTCGAATACAGCGCGATGATCCGGCAGGATCCGGACATCGGCACCCAGATCATGAAACAAATCGCGCATGTGATCGTGACAGGTGAACATCAGGATCTGATACCCATTACGGGAAAATTCGTACAGCACTTCCGCAGCCGCTCGTGTCCGTCGGCCATCAAAATTGACCAACACATCGTCCAGTACCATCGGGATCAGCGCACCTCGTCGGGCGTATGCCCCGACCAAGGCCAGACGAAGGCTCAGGTAGACCGCTTCGCGTGTGCCACGGCTAAGTTTGTCAACCGGGATGGTGTCTCCTTCAGAATTATCAACCAGCAGTTCTTCGCCAACCAACCGCGTCCAGATCCTCACGTAGTGGTCCTCTGTCAGACGCGTCAGGTAGCCAGATGCTTCCTTCAACGTCTCCGGTTGGCGTTTGGATTCGTAGCTTTCCCGAATCAGTTCCAGCATCTGGGTGCTGACGGCTAGTTTCTGCCACTGTTGTTTCAGATCGGAAATTTGTTGTTCGACCACGTTCAATTCCAACCGGGCCTCGTCCAGTCGCCCGTCCTCACCCAACGCACGAACCTCCTGGACAAATTCGCCGCGCTGTTGATGCAGCAACGTTTGCTGCTCTTTCTTTTCTGTAATCACGGCCTGAATCGATTCCTGGTGCTTCTCAAGACCGGTTTGTCCGTACGTATCCAGCAGCTCCCTAATCTGGGGCTGCGAATAGTTGACCCCCAGGGCGGCATTGATTTGTTCAGACAGGTTATCCCGTTTGGTAACCAGCTCTTTGACCTGTCGATGCTTGATATCGAACTGCCGGTAGGTCTCTTCGGATTCGGCACCGACGCTGGCCAACAGTCGTTGTCGCAGTCCGAGCGCTTTGTCCAGTTCCCGTTTGGCCTTGTTTAACCGGGTGCGCAGTGATTTGTATTTGTTGGCCAGTTCCTTTCGGGAGCTGACCATGCCGCGTTGTTGATGGATCAGGTTGGTGATCTTCCCCAGCCGGTCGGTCAGTTTTTCGGACTCAAACGTTACGCCTGTTTCGTACAGCATCGTGTTGATACGTTGATTGAGCGCCGACATCTCTTTTTCGCGCTGTACCTTTTCCGATTTCAGTTGGTCCAGGCGCAGGTGGAGCCCTGAAATGCGCTCGCTACGTTGAGTGATCTCTTTCAACTGGCCGGGCAACAGCGTTTCAGGCAGACCGGCGGTTCGCAGACTGGCCCGCCACTGGCCGGTGGCATTGTCAACCTCGCGTTGCTGAGCCCCAATCCGGCGTTTGGTCTCTTCTGCCATCGCTTTGGTCTTCTGGATCCGGTTCTCCATGGGTACTAGGTCCTCGAGGCGATTCAGTTTGCCTTCGGCCTCCTGCAGGTCCAGATCCCATTGTCCGACTGCGGACGACGGCAACTGTCGCTCGATTTCGGCGCGTTCGTGTTTCGCCCGTTTTAGTTGCTGGCGATTGATTTCCAGCTGATGGCGAAAGTCGTCCAGTTCGTCTTTGGCAACTTTTTCCCAGTGATAACGCATGGCTTGTGCGACAAATCCCGCAATGGCACCACAGAACATCATCAGCACGCCGCTGGACTGGGTGGTGCTGGCCAGCGTTTCACTGATCTCCAGAAACCCGAATCCCAGCAGTACGACACCAATCACAAACACGATCCCGATAATCCACAACTTGCCCACGGGCAGCACCTGTTCGGCAACCACCGAATCAATATCGCGTTCCAGTCCGCTGCGGGAGCGGTTAAGTTTTTCAATTTTGTCTTCCAGTTCGATGCGCCGTCTGAGACGACCGACATGCAGACTGGTCTCTTCCAGAGAACTGGCCATCCCCAGTTCGTTCTTCGAATGCCCGATACGCTCCTGCACCTGAACGATATCGAATTCGGAGCGGTCGAGTTCCTCTTTCAGTTTATTCAGGCGCTCGGTTTCTTTTTCCAGTTTCTTAGCCGCGTCGTCCAGTTGCAGCAGTCCACGGTTGCCTAGGTCGCGCACATCTTTGGTACGGATCTTCAGTTGGGTCCCTAATCCATCGACCTCGCTGACCATGCTGTTGCCGATTTTGTCGATTTCTTCCTGAAGTGTGGCGACCTGCCGTTCGAGTGATTCAACCCACGGCAAGTGTTCTGAAATGGCCTCGATACGTGATTTTTGTGCCCACAGTTGCCGATTGACGGGCAAGGCCATGGCTTCTTTTTTGATCTTTCGTCGCTGCTGTTTGATTTGATCGATACGCTCTTTCTGTTGAGCGATTCGGTTGTTGTAGTTGTCTAGGTCGGAGACGGAAATTTCTTTGGCGTCCGGCAGCTTTCCGAATGACGCGATCTGATTGACCACCATTTTCCGGTTCTGCCAGCGGTCGCTGATTTGCGTGGCGATCTCTGCCAGCCGCGCTTGCGAGTCTGCTTCGGCCAGTTCTTTGTCGATATCGGCCAACTGGTGTGAGATGGCGGTAACTTCAGCTGCCGTCGCGGCCCAGCGTTTGGCCCGTTGTTTCAGGTCGTCGATTTCACGCAGGAGTTTGGCGCGGCGGACATTCAGCGCGGTCAGCCTAGATTCATTTCCAGTTTCCGTCGCCCAGATTTCCTCCCGCCGGCGGCGCAAATCCTTCATCACATCGATCAGGGAGACGCGATCCACGCCGCTGGTCAGTTTATACAGATGTTCGGCGGCGTCGGTGGAATTCAACGCGCCCAGCTCCTGAATCTCGCGCAGGCCAATCGCGAACACGTTATTAAAGATGGATTCGTCTACGTCAGACATCAACGCATTGAGTTGCGCGCGCCCGTGTACCGATCCGTCATGTCCGTCGATCAGGGTTAGATCGCCGATCGGGTCAGCATGCCGGTTGGGATCGACGTGACGTTGAACCTCCCAGGTCCCTGTTGATGTTTTTAGATCGACCGCCCCGCCTGCCAGGCCGCCGTAGACCGGTGGGGTGTACTTGTTCAGTCGATCGGGAGAAAACCCGAACATCATCGAACGAACGAACTGCATCATTGTGGTTTTGCCGGCTTCGTTTTCGCCGCAAAACAGGGTCAGGTTGTCAGACAATCCTTCGACCTCAAGGCCTTTCCAGACGCCGAATCCATCGACGTTGACGTTCTCAATTTTCACCTCGGTATCTCCTGATGTGAGGATCGGTGTGGCGACGTTCGAAGGAATGTCGCGGCGACCAGTGTTGATTTGGGTTACTGTTCGGTGGTTTCCGTGTCAAATTCGGCCACCTCAAATTCGGGCTCCTCGTTTTCGGCCCGTTCTTTGTGGGCGGCCAAGTACTCGATGCCAACCATGCCTGTTTGGCGAAGGATCGCGTCACGGTGTGTGCGACTTACCTGACCGACATCAGCCATGGAATCACCCTGAAAAGTCTGCGGCATGTATTGATGCAAATTCAGCTTCAGCGAATCGTCACTCTGGTAGCGCGCCACCACCCGCATATATTCACCAAGAATCGTGTCTTCCTCGTACCACTGCGTGGGCAGATTTTTTGGGGCTTCGACTTTGACTTCGGTTGACCATAATCCCTGATCGCCCCGGCCAAATTCATCGCGCAACCATTCCAGTATTTCCGCTGCCCATTGCGGCTTGCGGATGCGCGGGTTGAAGGGTCCGTCGGTGGTCAGGAACCAGCGCGTCATTACCAGGTTGTCGGGGCAGTCGTTAACGATCTTCAACGCCCGTTCGGTCAGCATCTCCTTGAGTGCGACCATGGTCACGTTTTCCGGGATGGCGATTTTCTGGGGCATGAATCGTACGTAGTCCGATTCAATCGATTGCACGCGCAGTTTCCCGTTCCCGTCAACACGGCAGAATTTGAATCCGTGCACGCCCGATTCCTTGACATGCCGGCCCTGTGGAGTGCCGGGATACACCGCGATCGTACCGGATTTTTCCAATTTTGTGGATTTGTGTCTTCCGCCCAACGCCCAATAGGCGATGTGTTTACCGGAAAAAGTGGCTCCATCAAATTCACCATGGGTCATGGCAATATTGAAGGTATCACTGGCCGTAGCCGCCAGGTCCGCGGCATCACGACGTTTTTCATCATATCCACTGGCGAAGATCGAACACAATTTCTCTCCGTTGCGACGGTGCTCGATTTCCTCGACGACGCATGAGGAAAACGTCGACACGTTGTCCGGCAGACCTACAGAACTTGGCCAGCGGTCGGGGAAATCGGACTGCCCACCACACCAGTAGACGTGAATGTTCTTTTCGGCCAACCGCTGGAACTGTGTCAAAAGATAGGCGTAGGCACGCGCCGATCCTGAGTCGGTGTCATATAAGTCACCACACAGCAACACGAAATCAACACGTTCGGCCAGTGCCAGATCAAAGATCTTGTCGGCCGCCGCGTAGGGGGCATTGGACAATCCACCGCGCAGGTGCGGTGGTAATTCGGACAGACCGCTTATAGGTTGGTCCAGATGAAGATCGGCGGCGTGTATAAACTTGATAGCGTCAGCCATCAGAAGCCCTCCTTGTGCCTCGTCAGCATTTCAGTTCGTTTCGAAATCAGCAAACCGGTGAAGCGCGTTGCTGCACAAACTTCCCCGATTTCGAAAGAAATTTATTAACTTACCTAAAGTCTATCCCATCCCCAACTAACCTCCTATATCAATGTGCGGCGGTGATAAACGGGGTAAAATCCGACCATCACCTCCAAACCAGCCAGATTTTGAATAGAATCTCGCTTTCGACATTTCCGGGTAACCACCAAGAAGAAGACATATTGAATTCGATTCTGCAAAAAATTGTCGATCACAAACGTAGTGAGATCTCGGCCGCGCGCGAGCGGATTTCTTTTGATCAGGTCAAAGCCGCCGCCGCTGCTGCTGCTGCCCCGGCGCGTGATTTTGTTGGGGTGCTGAAACAGCGCCGCGCTGCCGGATCGATTGGCTTGATTGCAGAAGTCAAAAAAGCCAGTCCGTCCAAAGGGATTATCCGCGCTGATTTTGATCCGGTTGGTATTGCCCGGTCTTATGCTGACCATGGTGCGGCCTGTATCAGTGTGTTGACCGATGAAAACTTCTTTCAGGGGCATCTGGATTTTCTCCGCCAGATTCGCGCCGCCGTGGAGGTGCCCTTGCTTCGAAAGGATTTCGTGCTGGATGAGTATCAGGTCTATGAAGCGCGTGCTGCCGGTGCCGATGCGGTGCTGCTGATTGCGGAGTGTCTGGACGGTGATCAATTGCAGGCCTTGCACCGCAGCATCCGGTCACTGGGAATGACAGCGCTGGTGGAGCTTTACGACGCGGCCAATATCGACAAAGTGATGGCGTGTGATCCGGAACTGGTCGGCGTCAATAATCGTGATCTCAATACCTTCGAGGTCGATTTGGAACACAGTGTGCGAGTCAAGAAGCAATTGCCGGTGGATGTGACGTTTGTCAGTGAAAGCGGGATCTTCACCAACGAGGATGTCGTGATGCTCAAACAGAACGATGTCGATGCGATACTCGTTGGCGAATCGCTGATGCGATCAGAGGATATCGGCGCAGCAGTGAAAGCATTGTTGGGTGAGTGAGCCCGGTCGGTGGTCCGTGGTTGGCTAAACCATGTTTACCTGAGCGTCGCCATCGGTGGCCGCGACCGAACCGATCACCCAGTTTTCTAGGCCGGCATCGGACAGCATGCGGCCGACGTTATCGGCGTAGAATGGACTGACGATCAGCGCAACGCCCACGCCCATATTGAATACGCGCTCCATCTCTCCGGCATCCACATTGCCCAACCCTTGCAGCCAACTGAACACCGGGGGCACTTCCCACGATCCGTTTTGAATGTTGACCTGCACACCGGGTTTGAGAATGCGTTGAATGTTTTCGCACAATCCCCCGCCGGTGATGTGGGCAATCCCGTGCACCACGTTTTTAACTTTGTAGTGATCGAGTACCTTGCCAATAGCGCGTGTGTAAATCACTGTGGGTTCCAGCAGTGTCTCCGCCACTGTTTTTCCGGTGTCGGCCACCATGTCATCCACGTCCATCTTTGCCGCGTCAAAGACGATCTTGCGAACAAGGCTGTAGCCGTTGGAATGCACGCCACTGGAAGCGATCCCGATAACCACATCGTCCGCCGCAACCGCCGCGCCGTCGATTAGTTTCGCTTTATCAACCACTCCGACACAGAAACCCGCCAGGTCGTAGTCACCCGTTTGATAGTGGTCAGGCATAATGGCCGTTTCGCCACCAAGTAACGCACAATCGGCTTGCAGGCATCCGTCGCTGATGCCGGTTACAATCTGCTCAAGCGCCGCCGGATCGTCGTGTGACATGGCCACGTAATCCAGAAAAAACAACGGCTCGGCACCGCAACAGATCGCGTCATTGACGCACATCGCAACCAGATCGATGCCAACTGTGTCGTGTTTGCCGGCCATGCGGGCCAATTTCAGTTTGGTGCCAACTCCGTCGGTGCACGAAACCAGTACGGGATCCTGATAATTGCGGCGGAACAGCTTACAGTCAAAATCCAGCTGAAACAGGCCGGCAAACCCCCCGTCCAATTTTTTAACGCGCGGGGAAAATGTCCGGTGCATCAGCCTAGGCAACCGCTTCATTGATTCGTTGTAAACGTCCAGGTCAACACCGGAGTCTTTGTAGGATAGGCCTGTCATGTCGCTTTTTTTGTGAAGGTGTGTCTTGCCACTGAAGCTGTGTCAGTCAATTGAACAGGAAACTGTAACGGTGCCGCCCGATTTTTGCCAGTATTAACCTTGGCAAGGTGAAGATTTCGGCTGACGAAACTTGCCGGATCGTGGACGCGCGCACCAACGTCGCTATGCTCGCCAGAGCGTGGAAGCCTTACCTGTCAGGTCACATCACTCTCAGCCCTCCACTGTCTGGCGACGCCCGCCAGTTTCTTCCTACAGCAGATGCCGGGCCTTGATCTCCAGATACTGGTTGATCAGTTGTGCCGTCATCTGTTCCGGAAATGATTCGATTGTCAACACGCCGCGATGCTTCAGATCGGCCAGCACCTCATGCCGCCAGTTGGCAATCGTTGCTGCGGCCGCCGCGTTAAACATTAAGTCATCGCCTGCAGCAAGTGGTTCTTGTTCGTCGAATTGGTCGACGACATCCATCATGTCATGGTCCTTTACCAACAAACACAGCGGCAGGTGTTGCCCGGTCAGATTGCTCGTGTACTGCAAAATCTGATTGGCGTTGACTTCGTCAATCACATTGGTGATCAGAACAACCAGTGAGCGTTTGGGGCATTTTTGTTTAAGGTACAAAAACGCTTTGTCATATCGCGCTTCGACATACCGCGCATCTTCATCGAAACATGAATGCAGCAGCCGGTTGATGTGCTGAATCCCGTTTTTGGGTGGCGTAAAATTGTGAATCTCGTTGCTGAAATTCAACAGCCCTACAGAATCGCCCTGTTTGAGCGCGATGTAGCTTAGCATCAGCATCGCGTTGAACGCATGGTCCAACATCGACAGCCCGTCTGATGTTCCGGTCATCATGCGGGCACAATCGACCATGAAAATAATACGCTGCGACTGGTTGGATTGAAAATCCTTCACCGTCAACTTCCGCCGCCGCGCCGTTGTCCGCCAGTCAATGTGTTTGTAGTTGTCATCCTTCGTATAGTCACGCAGACGCTCGAATTCATTGTCCTGGCCAATCCTCCGCACGCGGCGGACGCCCATTTGACTTAACCGGTTCGTGCGAGCCAGCAGATCGTATTCGGCGATCTGTTTCATGTCCGGATAAACATTGATCGTTGTCCGGCAGGGCACCTGATAAAAGCCCTGCCACCAGCCATACTGACTGGTGACGACCAAGTAAACCTGCTCCATCATCAGTTTGCCGCGACTGGAACTGGTGGCTTCGTATTTGAAACGTGTTTTGCTTTTGGGTTGAAGCGTCGCCGGGAAATTTCCAATCGAGGGCGAAAAAGTTTCCGGCAGGTCGTCGCGCAGGTTGATCTGACAGGTACGTCCTGACAGGTTTGTTACCTCGACACTTATCCGGTGCGGTTTACCTAGCGAAGCGACCGATAGCGCGTTTCTGACGACTGAAAACTGTTTGGCAGAAACCAGCGTAAACCCATCGACCAGAACCACCAGCACCACCGCGACTAAAGCGACGATCGCGACCACCCCCGCCAACGGGAAAAACAGTTGCCCCAGGGACAATGCGGCCGGCACCGCAAACAGCAACAGAGTCCGGCGAGTCGGGAACACGCGACGAAAGAACGCCAACGCTCCCATTGGGATCGCCAACAGCATCAGGAAAATAATTGGGCGTTCAAGGAGAAATGAAATCATTACGGAAATAACAGCATGATTGGAGGGCGATTCAATTCAGGGCTATTTGATTCGGGGGACTTCGATCGTGCGAATCAATTCGTCCAGCAGCATGTCAATCTGCTGCCCTTCGACTTCCGCTTCGGCGGTCAGAATGACGCGGTGGCGCAGAATCGATTTGGCGACATGAACGACATCGTCCGGCACTGCATAATCGCGCCCGTTGAACGCGGCCAGCGTACGGATTGCCTGCATCAGACTGATGCCGGCTCGTGGTGAGGCGCCCATGTAGAATTGCGGCCAACGGCGGGTCAGGCGGACGATTTTGTTGATGTAATTGATCAACAATGGATCCACCCGAATGGTGGAATTCTTACGCGTCAGCCGGTTAATTTGTTCCGGATTGGTAAGTGTTTGAATCTCTTCCTCCAGCGTGTGGTCAAGATTCTGTTGACCGCCGTGCATTGTAAGGATGTCTGCTTCCTGCTCTTCCGAGGGGTAGTCGGCAATCAGTTTGAACATGAACCGGTCCAACTGGGCCTCGGGGAGGCTGTAGGTTCCTTCAGATTCCAGCGGGTTTTGCGTGGCCAGCACCAAAAATGGCAAATCAAGCGGGTGGGTTGTGCCGTCAACGGTAACGCGCTTTTCCTGCATGATCTCCAGCAAGGCCGCATGGGTTTTGGCCGGCGAGCGGTTGATCTCGTCCGCCAGTAACAACTGCGTAAACACCGGTCCGGGCCGGAAGTCGAATTCCGATGTTTTCATGTTGAATACCGGAGCACCGGTGATATCCGAAGGCATTAAATCGGCGGTGAACTGAATCCTGCCAAAGTCGCAACCCAATATTTTACCCATCGTGCGAACAAACAGCGTCTTGCCCAACCCCGGCACGCTTTCAATCAGCACGTGACCGCCAGAGAAGATCGCGATCAACGTACCTTCCACCAGTTCTTCCTGCCCAACAAAAACCTTGGCGATCTCGCGCCGGATCGACTCGTAAAGCCGGCTGGTTTCGGTGGCGACACCAGCGTGCGCTGCCGGTGCGGTGGGCATTGTTGGCGCGGGGGGCGCGGACGCTACTGCCGGTTGCATTGCGGGAACCGCTGCTACCGGGCTTGTCCCGGACTCGGGCCCCGGAATCGCCACAATCGATTCGCAATGCGGGCACTTGGCGCGTTTGCCGGCCGACGCGACAGGCACGCTGATCGTTTGGCTGCATTGACCGCACTGAAATCGTATTTTTTCGCCGGCACTCTCAGGAGGGTTGTTCATAGGTTTGTCGCAAAATTCAGTTAACTGTAATCAAGATTGCCGCCATCAATGATGCCGCAATCAGGGATGCGTCTTGAGAAAAATCACTTGTCGCCAGAACGCTGTTTGTATCGCCGGACGACGTCCAGCGCCCACGCGCGGTTGGATTGGCGTTTCAGCAGTTGTCCGGTGGCCCGGATGTGGTCGCCAAAACTTGTTTTTGTTTCAAGGTCGATGCGTTGCGGTCGTCCGTGAATCGGAAACGCAGTAAAAAACGCCACCACTGACAGCAACAGAAAGTAAGGAACAATGTTACAGATCGGAGCGCGCGTCAGCCACTCCCAACCGCTTTCGTTGGGTGCGTAGGTTTCACGCACCTCGATCTCCATTGGCCCGCTTTCCAGCAACATCACCGATCCATACGTCTGATCGACCAGTTGGCCGGCAATTTTTCGGTTCTCTTTATTGGCCAACCCCAAATTCATCAGCGCTGATCCATTGCTGAACACAAACACTTGCCCCAAACTTTCATTTCCGGGGCAGAAAATCCTTGATAACAGGACACCGCCGGAATGCTCCAGCAGCGTCTCCGATTCGCGCTGCCACGATTGACGACCAAAGTAAAACGGGCCATCCCCCGAGTCTTGGACATCATCTAGGTGTTCCTTGATCTTCAGGTCCAATACTCCCGCGTAAAGATTTGAATCTTCAACCTTTAGTTCGCCGCTCCAGGTGCCTTGAAGGTCAGTAATTTTGGAATCACCCCCTTCCTGCTGGCTGAACCACTGGCATTCTCCGGCACGCTGACTGTTCAGGTACGGATAGTACAGGTAGTTTTCACCATGTCGCCCCGGCATATCGGAAGACAGGTATTCGTTGTACCGTCGCAGCGCTTTTTCGCGTTCGCGCCCTCGGGGAGAGGCCATTGCCAGCTGCTGCTTCATAAGTGTTTTCTTGCCGCGAAAGCCGGGGGGCACAAAAATGATCGATCGATAGTTCCCCTCGGTCAACCATTGCTCCAGCCGGTCGATGACCTTGTTCGATGGCGGTGTCATGCGATTGGGGCACCAAACAATCGTGTCGTATCGATCAATCAATGGTGAGATCCGTTTGGCCCGTCGCAGGGCGCGTCCCTGGTCGCGAAACAGTGTCGCCAGTCCACTCAGCCCGTCCACGCTGGCGTATCCCGCGTTCTGCCCGTGCACCTTGCCGTAATCGTTGAAGCTGCCGTAATCGGGCTCGCCGATCGCTTGACAGCCTGTGGCGGTCAGGAAAAGCAAAATGAACAGGGCCCACCTGCCGGTCGGCGCACGACCTTTGGCGTCGTCCGGTTTCGCCCCGGGATCACGAGCGATGATAGGGATACAGCGCGCGGGCTGCGGCATGGGAGGTTGTAGGGTCATCGCCCACCTCCTGCGCTGACGGTCAAATGAGTGTGGAACTGGTCGAGATTGGACCAGCACTTTTCGAATTGATCCGGTAGAGGATCATGATCGCCAAAGAAGGCAGATTCAAACGGCAACATTACGCTTTTGAAATAGGAGGACAGTTTGGGGTCATCCCATACTTCCTTCAGATACTGCCGGTTGGTTTTTCCTTTTCGTAGTTCAATGCGTGCGCTCTGATCCAGCGTCACCAGCACGTGGCTGTACAGAAAAATAATCGCGCGTCTCAGATCGCCGGCCTGGTAAGCCTGCTGGGCCATACCACGAAAGTCACCGTCGGTGACCTGCAAATCAAAAGGCAGTTGTTCAATGCTTTCGGAAAGTAACTTTTTACGTTTGGCACCTGAACCGTCATCTTCGGCGGATTCAATACCCAAAAAGTTATATATCAGAAATAGCAAAGCTGCGACGATCACCAACGCCAGCAATCCGATAAACAGCGGCGTCAGGCTGAAGCCATCGAACATCGTCAAACCTGTGCTGCCGGTTCCTCCGCCAGCTCCCTGGTTGGTGGGTGTTGTCGGTTTGCGCTTTTGGATACCAATTTCTACCCTGTTGCGATCTGACGTAAACGGCGTGCTTTCAGGTTTGGACTCCAACGGTTTTAGCTGATCCGTATCTGAATCATACCAGGGATAATCGTGCTTTTGCAGTGCGCGCGACAGATCATCGACGGGCCAGGGAAGGGATGCGATGGCGGCGTTTGCTGTCAGCAGCAACGACCCGCAAACGACTAAAATGATTGCAAACCGGTTCACAGCAGGCTGGCCTCCATCTTTTGTCCTTCGGCTCTGACCTTCAGCGCTACTTCCCAGCCTTCCTGGATGATGCGTGTGTTGATGTAGAACATGAACCGAAACACCGCTAGGTAGGATGCCACCAACCACGCCGACACCGGCCAATAAAAGTATTGAATGGGAAAATCCAGTGCCCCCAACAGCCCGATTGTCTTGTCAATATGAAACAACAACCCGGCCAGCATCATCGTCATTGCGACGGCGATTAGGCTCCCCGGGACAAAACCGGCAACCACCTCACCACGGTGCAGGTCGTGTGAGCGACGATGGAAATTCATTTCACCTTCCTGGTGTTTCCGGATGGGCGTTTTTTCCAACAACATGATTTCTGAAACGAACGGACGCACGATACGAAAACACATTCCGAACATGAACAGGAAAATTGCCAGCCCCGTCGATACCTCATCGCCGATCGCAATCAACAGCGTCACCGGAAATACCATCCGCCAGCAACCATGCAACCACATCCCGTACCAAGACGCCCGGAAAAAATCGGAAACCGTCTGCGCCACCGAGGGCTTGCCCTCAAACATTGCCTTGCCCAGATACGCGGTGATCATCATGGTGCCGTACTGCGCCTGAAGCACCGTCAGCAGTAGCAGTTTCCAGTGCCACTGCGAGTAATCGGCAATGCCCAGATCGGACAGAAACAATATCATCAGGTCAAAGATTAACCACGGCACCGCATTGATCGCCAGCAACATCAAAATGTTCCACGCATGGTCGCGATACACCAGCAACGACAGGTCGAACAGGCCCGGCAAGGTGCGTTTTCTGATTGCGATAAAGGTATGGCTGTAGTCCATTTACCGTTCGCCTCCATCGAAAAAATCGCTCAGAATTGATCTGGGGTAACCCAATACGACGAAATAGAACATCAACATGCCGCTGGTCAAGGCAGCAACCGTGGCTTTGAAGAACCAGGGAAGATTATCTTCGGGATGCGGTGAAACAAAACCCTCTACCAGTGCTGCCAGCACGAACAAACAAAACGCACACATGGCCACCGGGATCGTTTCGACCGCTGTTTTTTTCAGATTGTCAATTCGTCGATTCCCATTGGTGAACCACCAGCTGACGCCGATCTTCAGTCCCGCCCCGGCGGACAGCACAATCGCGGTCAGTTCCAGCGGGCCATGAGCCGTGACGAAGTTGAAAAAATTCTCACTGGCCTCCGGCGAATCGCCTCGTAGCATCACGCCAAACGTGGCACCCAGGACAACGGCGTTTTGTCCGAGAGTAATGAACCCGGGTACCACAAACAACATCATCACAAAACAATACAGCCCGATTGAACCGTTATTGATGATGTAGAACCCCGCCATCAAGTTGTTTTCCCCCCAAGATCGGCCGGAGAATTCCTCGAATCCGGTTTCCACCTGACTGATTTGCTCGCTACCCAGCACGTCTTCAGCGAACCCTTTCCAGATCAGATCATCCTGTGCCAGAAACGCGCTGGCCAAAAACAGTACCCAGAAAAAAACAAGGGCGATGTGGACGGCCGGGTCCTGAAAAATGGCCGCTGGAACATCGATGAATACTTTTTGGCCCCACGTTTTCCAGCGGTATTTTTCGGCGCGGTACATCTGACTGTGTGCTCGCGCGACCAGCCGATGAAGATATTCGGCCGTCTTTGGTGGAAACTGCCACGCCTCTGCCAGTGCCAAATCCGCACACGCCGAACGGTACAGCGTCGAAAAACGCGCTACCTGTGTCGCCGGCAGACGCGCTCCCTTGCTCGACGTACCGATCTCGTTGCACAGATTCTCCAGTTCGCGCCATTGGGGCTGGCGTTGTTCAAGTATCTGGGAGACTTTCATGGGCGGCCCTGTGGGTTCATTGCACCGGACTGATCTGATTTATCACCGACAGGAGCCTGCCGGGCAAACGGGTCTTCTGCGACAGGCGCTGCCGCGATATTTTCTACTGTTGATGTGGCGGCGGATATTACCGGGACAGGTGCAACCGCCATGACGGGGGCGGTGTCTTCAGTGTTGAACTGTGAAAATGTTTTGAAGTACAACGCGTTGAGCATTAGCGTGGGATCAATGTCGGCAGGAAAGCCAAACTTTTGCATCAACGGTTTGGCCAGTTGGAAGGCGATCTCGTACGAATGAGCCGGCCCCAGACGCGGTGTCGCTTCGACAAACGCAGCCAGTGCTTTGGCCAGTGCCGGCGTCACGACAAAATCGTTGGGAATCATCTCGGCAAGCTTCTCCACGCGCGGGTCGGTGAAACTTGCCAGCTCCGGTGCCCAATCACGTTCAACCAGAACCACCATGGTGCCAGCCACCAAATCGCCGATGCGCTGGAAGCGCGGACTGGCGACCATGCAGATCAACCCTGCCAAAAACAGCGGGATCCCCCAGGCATCTTCGTAGAAGTCAAACACAAAGAAAATCGTTGTTGGGATAAAAGGCATGATATCTAGGAATCGAAACAGGTTTCGCACCATTGCCTGCACACCATCGATCGCCGATCCGTCAGTGGAGATGACCCGCATGTGGGTGATTTGTTTTCCAAGGGTCTGGCCATTGCGTAGCGTTTCGCAAACCGCCCCATAGAACCAGAATGAAACGGCGGCGATGATCGCCAGCAAGCCAAAAGATGAACTAATTAGTTCTTTAAAGAAATCTCCGCTGATCCACGGCATTGCCCATGCCAGCAGTATAAACATCACAATGATGGTCACGCAGCATCCCAGAAAGGCCAGCCCAACGATTAAGAGATCCAAGGCATAGGCCATCAAGCGTCGAAACGGGCCGATGACCTGATACTGGAACGCAATTTTCTCCGGTGTCTCGACACGTACAGTGGTGTCGAGCTGTTGGTATTGAGAGATTGGCCGTTTTGGTGGGCTCATTAAGACCTGTGTAGTTCTGCCGCATCGATTAAGAAAAGGAGACAGTCAGTTTACCATCCCGGCGGGACGTGAGACAGGGCTGGGAGAAAACGCCAAGCCTACTTTACAGCACCCAGTACTCTCAACAAACCCGGGCACCTCTAATCTCCCCCAGGATAACAGCAATGCCGAACCGGCAACGAAATACTTGGCTACCATCGCTAGGATGGAATAGGGCAGAGGGTGGTGAGTGGCAGGGTGAGTCCTCCACGCTCTGGCGAGCGTAGCCACGTTTGTGTGTGGTGCGCTTTATCGCAAATGTTGCTAAGTTCGTCTTTCGCAGTTATGCGGCGAGAGCGATGAGGTATTCGAGGGGTTTGAGTATTTTACGAACCGCCCTTGGAATCCCGGGGGTTGATAAATGTCTTGTTCGGAAATTGGCTAAAGAGTCGGTTCTCAGCGCGACTACCATCTCGGTGAAAGAAGCGTGCTCTTTTCCTCTCCATTTGCGCAGCGCAGGTGCGGGTTTCTTGCGGATGCATTGGTGCCACAGAACGATCAGCGAATACATCAGCAACCCCGCTGGAACAGTGCGACGAACCGCCTTCGTTTTTCGATTCTCTGCTTCGCCTAATCCTAAATACTGCTTGCTATCAAGGAAAGTGACTTCAATCGGCCATCGCCACGAGAACCAAAGAAGAATCACCGTCGCTTCAGCAGCAACTTCTGTGCTGTCGAAGACTTCACGACCTCGACCGCCACGCTGGTGCTCAATCGCGACAACCTTAACGGCAAGTTTAGTTCGTCTTTCGCAGTTATGCAGCGAGTGCGATGAGGTATTCCAGTGGCTTGAGTATTTTATGAACCGCCCTTGGAATCCCGGGGGTTGATAAATGTTTTCTCCGGAAATCGGCTAAAGAGTCGGTTCTCAATGCGGC
>CALCJM010000081.1 GCA_937967505.1 uncultured Pirellulaceae bacterium
CGCTAAACGAAAATCGCTAACCCTTATTCTAGCGCGGCGAGTCCAAGGTAGTGGGACGTACCGTGATGTCGGCGATCGTGAGGGAGCCTCCGACGCAGAACGCGGAGCGAGTGTTGGCAGCCGCCTTCCGAGCGACGTCTCCCAGAAGCTCCTTCAACTTGCCGGCCATCAAAGCATTGCACTTCTCCACCTGTTGTCGTTGATGACGGAAGTGTAATTTGGACGTTTGAGTGGACGTTCCAGGTCAAGTTCAAGCTCAGGTTATAGTTGAGACATTCACACGAAATTCGGTTGTTATATGGTTGTTGAAGTTGGCCTTATTCTGCTGATGTCGATGCAGACGTCATTTCGAAATTAAAGCGTGCGGAAAGTACGGTGCAACAGCGTAGGAGGAGACGTGAGCGAAGGGTGGGAGGGGTAGGGGGGCCTTACCCAAAGGCTTCCACCACCTGACAACGGCGGCCAATTACGGTGCCGCTTGGGTCTCGGCGTTTACCTATGCGGCTCGTCTTTGTGGTGGGGCTTGTTTCGTGATGTCCCGGAAAGACCAGTCGAACGAATCAATATAGCCCAGCTCCAGCATCAGATTGCCACACTCCTCATTGATCCATTTTTTGGCTCGACCGGTCATATAGTTCTTCCAGTCGCCCACCTGCCCTTTGCGATTAAACTTGTTCGGGTTTTCGTCGCGATGTCCCGGTTGAAGGTAACGCGGAATTGCCGGCATCAACGCTGGATTGGCACCGATGAATCGCAGCGCGTCTTCCAGCACTGAGTCGAGGTTTTCATGCAAATCTTCGTACTTCAGCACACTGACGCGAATCGACTTGATATTCTTCGCCGTGTTTTGGTTGGACTTAATTGACTGTCGCCACGTCCGACAGGTCGCGCGTACAAAACGCTCGCTGGATAGAAGCTTTGCCGGGTGCTTGTGGAAGAACCACGGGTCTTTATCAAACTGAGGTTTTAACCCTGCGACTTCAGCGGCCATATTGGTGTTTGCCATCACGCGGGGCGAATTCAAAAAATGAAATACCTTGCTGACAACAATGTCGCGGATGTCACGGACCATGCACAAATAAGCGGCGTCTCGAAACACAACCGGATGGATGGTCGTCGGGGTGCGGTCGCCAATCAGCTTCACTGCGGCACTGCCCGATTCCCCGGTAACTGTTGAATCGGACAGCTTCAGCATCGTGCGATACGCCATCTGTTGCAGTTCGTGGCGGATTAGAGCGGATTCAGTCTCGATTTCGTCAATGTTGCGAAACATTTTTCGATTATCAAGGTATGTCCGCAGGTAGCTCTCCCAATGGTACTCACCGGAACTGAAGATTTCTGGATGTAGATTCAGCAATCGGCAAAGCCAGTTTGTGCCTGACTTCATGTGTCCCCGGATGCAGAAAATCTGTTTGTCTTCGTCTATCATCAATCTTCCAAATTTCGGCAAAATGTCTCTCGCAGTCTCAACGGGATGTTAGAAGACTGACCTACCCGCCGCAATTGAGGATCTGCTAGCATGGGTGCTCTGTGCTTGTGCCATTTCTAAGCGCTGGCTTTCCTTTTTTCAGAGTGGTCTGATGAATACGGCAAAACTGATTCGCGACAAACGGGACGGCCGGGAGTTGCCTGATGAGCAGATCAACGATTTGATTCAGGGGTACGCTGAGGGGAATGTGCCCGACTACCAGATGGGCGCTTTTGCGATGGCGGTCTTTTTTCAGGGCATGACGGCGGCGGAGACCACGGTGTTGACCCGGGCCATGATTGAATCGGGAACCACGCTTTCGTGGTCCGGAACGAAACCCTCGGTTGACAAACATTCTACCGGCGGCATCGGTGACAAAACTTCTATCGCGCTTGCTCCTTTGCTGGCGTGTTGTGATGTGGAAGTGCCGATGATCTCCGGCCGTGGTCTGGGGATAACTGGAGGAACTTTGGATAAACTGGAATCGATCGTCGGCTACCGAAGCGAATTATCGACAGACGAATTTCGCAGCATCGTCAATTTCAGCGGATGTGCGATCGCCTCAGCGACGGCCAGCATCGCACCTGCAGATCGTAAATTGTACGCTTTGCGGGACGTGACGGGCACCGTTGAGTCGATTCCGTTAATTACGGCCAGCATTCTGTCGAAGAAGATCGCCGAGGGCATCGATTGCCTGGTGCTGGATGTCAAATGGGGGAGTGGCGCGTTCATGAAAACGCTCGATCGTGCCCGTGCGTTGGCGAAATCGCTGGTATCTGTTGGCAGCCTGTTGGGCGTCAACGTCGAAGCGCTGATCACCGACATGAACCAGCCGCTGGGGAAGATGATTGGCAATGCGGTCGAGATCGACGAGTGTGTTGATTTGCTTAAAGGTGATGCTCCAGAAGATGTGACGGGATTGACGTTGCAGCTGGCGGGAAGATTGCTGGTGATGTCGCAGCGTTGTGATTCGATGGAGGAGGCGTTGAAATTGTTGAACAACCGGATTGTTTCAGGGGAGGCGCTGGCGAAGTTACGCGAGATGGTCAAGGGGCACGGCGGTGACCTAGACGAACCAAGAAAGCGTGAGTCGGGAATAAACGTGAATGCAACGGACAGCGGGTTTGTAACGCGTATCAGCACTGGTCGATTGGGATTGGCGATGATCGAGATGGGGGGCGGTCGAAAAAAGATGGGGGATAAGATCAATCCGGCGTGCGGTATCGAGTTCCTGGTGTCGATCGGTGACCAGATTAGCGCTGGAGATACGATTGCGCGTCTGTTTTGTGATGGCGATGCAAAAAACTATGCGTCGGAGTTGATTCGCGCGTCCGTTAGCGTTGGTGATCAGCCCGTCTTAAGCCCGCCGTTAATTGTCGAGTCCATATAGATCGTGGCTACCGTCGCCAGACGGTGGTGTGGAGGGGAAAGCATTTGCCGCAGGCTGAAGCTTTCCTCATCGCTACCACGCTCTGGCGAGCGTAGCCACATTGCGATACCTTAGCCATTGTCCAACCCACATTCAAAAGCTCTCTCTGTCACCATTCAATTTCGGCAATACCGCGATGCCCTCCGATACACTCGACCACCAACAGATCGAAACTCTGATTGAAAGTGCCCTTGCAGCACGCGGCAACGCGTACGCCCGTTACTCGAAATTTCGTGTAGGTGCAGCCGTCCTGACCGCCAACAAAGATCGAATCTACCAGGGCTGTAATGTCGAAAATGCCTCGTATGGTTTAAGCCTGTGTGCTGAACGCGTGGCGATCTGTTCTGCCATTACCGACGGAGCCACAGAAATTGTCGCTGTGGCGATCACGGCCAGCCCTGTGGCGATGCCATGCGGAGCGTGTCGGCAGTTTATTCATGAATTTGGTGGCGACATCAAGTTAATCTGTGTGGATGCCGACCGGCCCGAACAACGTACCTTTTGTACCATCAGCGATCTGATTCCTGATTGCTTTTCGCTGAAATCCTGACCCCATGTCTCCAAGCAATGGAACGTATGTGTCTCACGCCCCCGCTGCGCGGTGCGGTTCAGCTCAAATTGACGCACGCCAGATGTGGGCTGGTTCTGATTGGAGGGCGGGTGCGTTATGCCGCCTGTGTGGGTTTTGCGGTCAAGCATCGCGTGCTAACGGAATAAATCCGCAGAAAGATCTCTCGCTACCTGGCCCCGGAGACCTATGTTCCCCACAAGTCCAACTCTCTTTAGATTCAGCGCCTCTTTGTTTGTTTAATTGAAAAAGCATGTCTAATCTCGATCTCGACTCTACCAGCTGCTCAACTGTTGCATTTGCCGAACTGCCAGCCATGCTGGCGACAGATTTTGGTAAAAGTCCGGAGCAATTGGGACCGTATAAGATCATTCGTGAGATTGGTCGCGGGGCCATGGGAACGGTTTACGAAGCGATCCATGAACAACTTGGGCGTCGGGTTGCAGTGAAAGTGTTGCCGGCAGAATTGGCGACCTCACCGAAGCGGCTGAAGCGTTTCCGGCGGGAGATGGCGGCCATCGGAAGGCTGGATCATCCAAATATCGTATTGGCCACCGACGCCGGCGAGATCGACGGGATATGCTTCATTGCGATGCAGTACGTCGATGGCCAAGATCTTGAACAGATTCTCGATGAGATCGGTCGATTTGAACCGGCAGACGCCTGTGAGATTATCCGGCAGGCCGCACTGGGGCTTGAGCACATCGGGCAGCAGCAATTGGTGCACCGTGATATGAAACCGTCCAATATTCTGTTGACGCGTCGCGGTGAAGCCAAAATTCTTGATCTGGGCATCGCCATGCTGCGAAACGCCAATCACCTGGACACGTCGATGACCGTTGTCGGGGCGATGATGGGCACCCCCGACTATATCGCTCCCGAACAAATCACCGAATGTGGCGAAGTCGATATTCGTGCCGACATCTACAGCCTTGGTTGTACGCTGTACTGCCTGTTAAGCGGCCGATCCCCCTTCAATGGCCCCGGATACACCACGTTGACGGCAAAGCTTCTGGCCCATGCGAGTAAGACACCACCGTCACTTGCCGAAGCCCACGCCGAGATTCCCAAGGGGATCATTGATCTGGTTGACCGGATGATGGCCAAGCATGCAGATGATCGCCCGGCCACCCCCGGTGAGGTCGCCCGTCTGCTGACGCCGTTCTGTAAGAGTGCGGATCTGTTACCCGTTGCTACTGGTCAACGCAAATCAGTTCGTGCCGAACCGCTGAACCTGCCACCGACCAGTGAAGGTGAAGCGACGGTAAGCGCTGGTGCCACCATTGAGGCAGATGCCGTAGTGCCAGTCACCGTAGAGTCAAGCATTGGTAAGCAGAAAATGATCTGGGGAGGGGCCGCTGCTGTGGCGGCGTTGGCTGGTGCGTTCTGGTTGAATTCACCACAGCCAGTTGTCAAACCTGCGATCGCGACACTCGAACAAACGCTTGAGCCCAATGTCGCGTCCAACGCGCGATTGGCAAAATCAGTGGAACGAACCCGGGCGATGATCGCTGATGTCAATCACTCGATCGCTCGGTCAAACGAAACATTCGCAAGCAGTACCGAACAACTCGCGTTGACGCTAAGCGAGATGCAGAAGCAATTCGCGCAACGTCAATCGACAGCAGGCAGTAGCAGCGTGGTCATCGAGAACCCGCAGACACCCGCCGACCACTATTACAACGCCTACCTGTATGGAAAACTTGGTAATCAAACCAGCGCTCGCAAAGCCTATATGGATTACTTTACCAACGAATTGCCCGTGGTCGATCCTCACTTGCAGTTCATTCGGCTGTTGAAGATTCAGGAAGGCGTTGCCGGAGCGCGAGCCGTTTACGAAACGATGCCGGGCAACCGGGATTTTGTCGGACGAAAGCTGGCGCTGGCCATGCTGGAAACTGGAGACCAACGCCGGGAATCACTTGAACTGCTGGTGGCCGATCAACCTGATTTTGCCCCCGCAGTATTCCTGTTGTCGCAGCAGTTTTCACCAGAAATCAACCCGCGCGTGACATTAAGTGAACAGCGCCTGCAGGGGGAATTGCTGCATCAATTTGTTTCACTGCACGAACAAGGGCAGCTTTTGAAGCACTTTCTGGATCCGGGCATTCCGGCCGGCCTGTTGGAAACGGCAGAAAACCGGTTGAACAAAATGAAAACGCTTGACTCAGGAAACGAACTGCCGGTGTGGCTGGTCAGCGTACTGCCTTCGGGTAACCAATGGCGAATCGGGCTGGGACTGGAGGAAAACGCGGAGGATATCTACTGGGCGCTGGGGGAAGATGGCGATTTCAAAAAGATCAACCGGTTGCCGAATGCTCACGCCAGAGGCAACCGCGCAGGGAAATCAAAATCCAATTCGTTCTTTCAGGTTTCGCGCCGGCAAGTCAAAGAGGCCTCTACCGAATCGGGGCTGGTCATCCGCGTCAAGTATTCCGATGCGGACGGACAAGTTCAAGGTCCGTTTTCACTCGGTTTTGATCCGGCGGAAGAGGAGTATTGCTACCAACGACGTTTGTTGGAAGTGAAGAGAGGGGGGTGGGCGAGGTTTCGTGACGACAAGCTAAGATTCAATGTGTTGATGATGACAGGCAAGAACATCCTTGCATCGATCCGTTATGGGCTGAACACAGAGACTCCGGAAGTGGATTTTCCTGTCCCCCAAGGGGCCAGTGCCAATCGAATGGCTGACTTCGAAGTGCCCGTTGTGCCGGACGAGACGTTCGTCACGATCCAGTTGATCTACACCGACGGGACGACATCGGAAATTGTACGAATCGATCGGGAAGATGAACCGGAATTCAGGGGAAGATGAACCGGAATTCAGGTAAGGGCAATGATAGCGAACTCCTGACCGCGTCGGTTGTAGACGGGAGAAATGATCGGCTTGCTTGCGTTTTCAATCGAATTGAGCACTTGGTACCGCTTCACTGACCAAAGAACTCACCACCACAAACCGCTGCCTAAATGATAGCTTGGATGGCGTCGAACGCGCGAGCGATCGGGAACCTCGAAACGGCGGACAGGCGGTACCAGATTTCTCTCTGCCGTACGTTGCGGCACAATCTCATGTTCCAACTGCATCAACGCCTCGACACGATCGTCGGTAGGCGGATGCGTGCGCAGCATATTCGGCTGGCGTAGGCCATCAGTCCGCCCAAACAGTTTTTGTAGCAGACCCCGGGGAACCTGTCGTTCCAGTTTGAGCAACGCCGACGCCAGCCCACGCACATCTCCGGTCAGCATCGCAGCGCCGCGATCGGCGTTAAACTCACGGGTGCGGGAGAGTGCCAGTTGCAACATCGTAGCCACCGCCGGCGAGAGCATCATCACACCGCCAGATAACAGCAGGTTCCAGCCATCGCGTCCCATCATAAAACTGGAAAACGAAAACAGCATCATGAAAAAACCAATGCGCGCTACCAGCGATACCGAACTGGAGATGATATCAGCGATCCCCATCGTTGTCGTATCCCGGCACTGGATGTGAGTGATCTCATGAGCCAGAATGCCGGCCATCTCGCGCGGGGTCATCATGCGGAGAATCCCGTCGGTCACCCCCACTGCAGCACTCTTGCCTTGCCCGACAGCAAACGCATTGGCCATGCGACTGGGGATGTAGTGCAGTGTCGGCAGGCAGTCCAGCCCCGCGCGCTGGCAGAGCAACGTAAACGTCTCGCATAGCTCTGGCGCTTGGTGGTACTCTAACGGTTGAGCCTTATACATTTTCAGCACCATCGCTGAAGTTGCCCTCTGCCCGAACAGAAGCCCGGAAACGGTAAACACCATCGCTAGGACAACGCCGGTCGTGCCAAACAATATCCACGCCGAAAATGCAACCAGAGCCAGCAAAGCTACAATTAATAACAGACTTTGCGACCAATTGGACGCACGATGGTGGCGGGGAGAAAGCACAGGTTCATTGACGGACATGGAATGGTCTTGAGTTACGAGATTTGACCACACCCATCGGCTGTATTAGCCCGGCTGCAACGCGCGTATCGACAGGTGTGTGGGCAATTATAGTCAACCACCGGTGCGGACACCCCGCCAACCCGCAAAAAGCCGGTCATTCAGAAGAAGCCATTCGTTCAGGTAAGCTGCCGCCTCTCGATTTATCCTCGATTGGTGCTAGACTTCGCCCCCAGTCGTCAAAAAACAGCTTCGGTTTCTAGTGGACGCCGCCTGTCTTTCTCACTCGTTCCCCTCGCTGTATTTATTTTCGCGGCATCAAGATTGTTATCCACCGTAAAATGTTCGGCCAGTCGTTCCTGACGGTAGGAAAAAATCTTCACAAGATCCGGTTTAACTATCAGCCGGTGCAAGAGACTGCCTCCACGCGGAATGTAGTGGACTTCATCTCTCACCAGCGTACGACCGCCACCCAGATCCTCAAACGTGTGTTCATGCCACCAACGCTTGTAGGGGCCGCGCAGCTGTTGATCGACAAATTTGAAAGGCGGTTGCCATTGAGCGATCTCGGTCCGCCAGCGAATAGGAATCATGTGCAGACGGATTTTGTAATCTAACAGAGCCCCGCGCTTCATCGTGACCGGCATCGGGGTGAGGATTCGGAAATTCAACCACGGTGGGGTAATCATTTCCAGATTCTCCGCACTGGAAAAAAAGTCGAAGACCTCCTGCAATGATGACTTAACAACGATCTCCGCCTTCAGACGGTATCCTTGGACATCGTCAGCGGAAAACTCAAGTAGTCCCGTGTTGCTCATTTCTTACCGCCAAACCTAGTTTTTGCGAATGCTTTTTCGATTTACCGATCTCAGCTGCAAAAATTAACGGAACCTTGAACAAAAACTTGACTTCGAGCTTCCGCACCGGCTTGCCGGTGGAAAACCGAACGGCGTTGTCATGATGTAAATGGGCGCGTCGCGCACATGAGTCTATGGGCTGGCTCGTTGGTGGGGTAACCTGACTTACGTAACCCTATGTGGGGGAATGAGTTTTTAGTGCCCCGTCAGGTTCCGGGAATTCAACTGCACTGGACAACGCCATGCACTCACATTCGTCCCATTTGATCAGACGCGTTTGCCTAACGCCACGCCCAGCACAACCGCCAGCAGGCCCAGCCCGATATTCAGACCAACATAGACGGTAGCGGTCGCGTATTGTCCCTGATGAAGATGAGCGATTGTTTCTGCACCGAAGGACGAAAATGTTGTCAGCCCGCCAAGAAACCCCACACCAAGAGCCAGACGAAGCGTGTCCGATTGTTCGGCCTTGCCGGATCCGATCAGCAATCCAATCAGAAAACATCCTGTCACGTTAGCGATCAACGTTCCTACCGGCCACGAAATCGTCATGAATTTGTGGCAGCACCAGGCAATTGCATAGCGACAGATCGCGCCAAGACCACCTCCCATTCCAACGACCAAGATGTCAAAGATTTTCATAACGTTTCATTGCCGTCGCTAGGTGCCGATGGTAAGCAGATTCCAATTCGTAATTGCTAAGCTGTGGATGAGCGCCGTTGTGTTTGAAAGTCGTCGCTGTTGGAAAAATTGGACTAAAATTTCAACCGCATCCCAAACAGCAGATTGCTGGTGCGGTATTCCAGTTCTCCGTCACCGTCGATAATTGAGTCGGCCGGCAGGATCGTGTTGAAGTGCAGCGAATCGGCCGCGAAGTAACGATATTCAAAAAACAGGTCCGAGAATCGGTTCGTTTGGTAGTTGATCCCCGCAATCCACTGGTAGGCAAGGCTGGTATCGTTGCCGTCCCTCAGGGTTGCCTGTTGATTGACCTGAAAGTCAGCATCGACCGAAACGCCGCCGATACCGCCACCGAGGTAAGGCTTGAAGCGGCGCGTCGGCAGATCGGCAAAGTCCCAGAAAATATTCAACATCCCTGAAACGGACTCGATCGTCCCGTCGCCGGCGAGAAACTGGGAGGCTCCCATGGCGGGCGTCAGCGTCATGCCCTCTAGGTCGTTGGTCCGATAGGTAATCTCAAGTTCAGATCGAAGGTTTTTTCCCTGAATCTGCCCAAAAGCAAAACCCAGTGCGACTCCATCGTCATTGCCGATCTGAATTTGTCCCTCTTCCCCCGAGAGCATTAAATCATCCAGTCCGGTCCAACCGCCGAACAGGCTGGTGTAGTACAACATCGGCCCATCGCCGCTCAAGCCCCCTCCACCAGTCAAAGTTGCCGGTTTGGGGCAGCGGTTGGCGGCCGATACGATTTCCTGATCGCCGCAAACCACGCCCTCGTAGACCTCGTTTGCAACCTCGGGTGAGCAATGGGTGGATGCCGGTTGAGCAAATTGCTGGCGTGGGTCAGTTGGGTACGGAGGCGTGTGCTGTGGTCCACAACCACAGTTTGCCGCCGGGGCAGGGGGATGTCCACACGGCGGGCAGGGTGGGCAAGCGTAAGCATAACCGTAGTCAGCCGTACCGTATTGGGCGTAGGGGTTCGGGCCGTATGGACCCGCCGCGTACGGGTTCGGCCCGTAGCCCGAAGAAGCATAAGGATTAGAGGCAGAAGGGTTGGGCGCGTAACCGTTGGGCATCCCCGGTGGATAATTCCCGTACGTATCGCGGTAAGCCTCCATGCGTGGATCGGTCGGCATCGAATAGTACGACGGTTCGCGCGCCGGCCGATAGACATTGGTTCCACCCCGATGGCGTCGATTCTCCGTGCGGTCCCGTGCGGCAGTTCCGCGTCGGCGTCGACTGGAACGGCTTGAGCGTGGCGAACGATCGTCGGGCCGGATGGCCTCTGCGTCATCGAGTTCCTCAAAGTCATCTTCTTCGGGCATTAACAACCCTGGCAGGTCATCTGCCTCAACATCATCGTTGCCGGCCTTTTCAGTGGATCGGGTTTCCCCGCTGGGGGTCGGCAAATCGGGAACACTGTCTCGATCGGGCGTGAATTCACCGCCCTCAGGCAGACGTGGCATCTGCTGGCGCGGTCGCGGTGCCTGATCTGTGCGCTGGCGGATGGGGTCAGCTTGCTCGGGACGCGTATCCATCATGGGTGGATCTGGCGACGGGTCGAAACCGGGGATTGGAGAGTCAGGTTCGCCAAACGGGTTGGCTTGACGAGCCCTGATTTTGGGAGGTTTCGCTTGTGGAGGTTTTGGTGCGGTCGCACGTGGCTGCGGCCCTTCGTTTAGTTTTTCGAAAATACTGCCTTCCTCGGCTGGATTCGCCTGGTCCTCTCCGAACAGGTCTCCATCCTGAGGTCGGAAACGCGCACGCATGGTAGGAATGGTGCGGCGCTTCACCGGTCGTCCGTAACCGGTGGTGTTGCTGCGCGGGAACTCTTTGGTCAAATCTGCTGTTCCGGGGATAAGATGATTCTGAGGTCGTATCATTGGCACCACGGATTGCGCGCATGCATTTGCCGGCGTCCAACAGAACGAAATTGCTACACAAATGCCAATCAAGGCAGTAGGCGAAACACCTTTCATGTAGGCGCAGGCAGCAGAACGAAAACACTGAACGACTGTCGGTAGTGCCGACAGCGCGGGGAAGGTTGTTATTAGAGACCCCATGGGAGCTCACTCCAAATGACTCATGACAGCAAACAGCGCTGGTCTCAGGTGGACCGGCGATGCGAGTTGGATAAATTCATATCTGGTTGGGAAGATACGAATCCAATCGGAAGCATCTACGCAATCCGAACCGATTTCGTGTTCCAAAATATCGGCACAACCGTTAAACCTTATCCAGTTTCAAATCATAAGAATTTGGAATTTTGACGCTCAGAAACGCCTTGTCAATACGTTTTGCCAGCGGATTTGCTGTTATTGGGGCCTCGGCCGAATCCCGTACGATGGACTCTTTTCCGGAACTGCCGCCTCCCCGGCCCTCAGCGATTCAGGCAACCGGCATCCGCCCGAGCCCCCAACGACAAACCCTGCCGATCGTACTACGAACGTCGAGTGCGACCGGTGATCGTAAACAGCATCGAAATGCAAAATAAAAATAGCATAGGCAACTCAATGAAATTGGGGGGAATGACATCGCAGCGGCAGCAGGTGCGTGCGTTAAGCGGCCGCCGGTGGAGCGACCTTGCCGGCAGTGGTGACGTTGCCGGGTTTGACGGCGGCATCCTCAAGCTCCTTGCGAAGAATCAACATGTCTGAAGGGGCTTCAATACCGAGTCGAACGCGATCGCCGGAGACCCGAACTATCGTGAGCACGATTGAGTCACCCAACATTATCTTTTCGCTTTCCTTCCTGGAAAGTACGAGCATAGCTATATCCTTAAAATCTCTGATGAGTATTTGTTGTGATGTTTAGGCTGCGTCAAATTGCAGTTTTTGATCCAGTGAGGAACGTTGGAAACGTTCCCCCGTTGCGCCATAAAACAAAATTGTGTTGTGGTCGGATTCCCAGACAGCGGTAAGCTTCACGCTTCGAGGGCCATGCAGGCAAAAGAAAATGCCGCAGTTTTTGTTGCCTCGTGTGAGTTTTCGTTCGGTGATCTGGAAAATTCCCTCTTCAAAATCGCTTCGTTGGCAAAGGGTTCGTGATACAAATTGACGTAGTTGATTTATCGTTTCGATCTGAATTGGATCCTGTGGCATCCTCAGCAAATCTCCTGTTGGTGTGATTGGAATTCACCCGAAGGGCCAGAACAGACACCCGGCCTGCCCCCTCAAAGACTGCGGACAATCGAAACAATACGTAACGATGTGTAACAGTGGTAAAAATTGTCAATGATTTCGATTCGCAAAGCCTGTTAAAATGGAGCGGTCGGCGAACACAGGAGGTATCGGCTGGCATTGTTGGTTTTCGATGAAGAAACCGGGGAAGTTTTTCCACGTTGTTAAAGTTTGCGGGGGTTAAAAACCAAAATCTGCATAACCGTTTTGAGATAGATAATACGGCAAGCGCGCACGATCGCGCAATTGGGTTCAACCAAAAGTCTTTTTGAGGTGGCTCATGGACACAGAATATGGTTCTCTGTTACCAGCGGTACCATCCGCAACGCAACTATGTCGAACCGGAAAAATCGCAGTTTTGCCTTAACTTACCCGCCAGCAGAAAAAATTGTTTTTGTATGTGCCGGTGAAGGTCTTGGTGAACGTAGAATGAATGAGCTTGGAACGACCGTCTCGGTTCGTTCTACACCGCAGCAAGCGCAGGATGGACATCTCTATCTGTGCTGAACCAATCCCGATCGAAAGAGCATCCGTTGAGTTTTCAGGTAGACACATCTATTTTCCAAGGGCCGGTAGACCTGTTGCTTCATTTGGTGAAAAAGCACGAGGTTGAGATCACCGAAATCGCCTTGGCAGACCTGACCGACAGGTATCTACAGCACATCGAGGTCCTGCGGGAAATCTCGATTAATCTGGTAGGGGATTTTGTGGACGTGGCCAGTCAGCTAATTGAGATCAAGGCGCGGGCGACTTTACCACGCAATGAACATGAACCGGAAGACGATGACCTGTACGGATTCGACCCGCGTGAGAATCTTGTCCACCGGTTGCTGCTGTACAAACGTTTTCGCAACGCGCACACTGCCATCATCGATCACCGCGCACGTTGGCGGACTCGATTTGCCAGAATCGCCAATGACACCCCGGTCGATGCTGTGAACCCTGCTGAACAACCAATTCAGGAGATTGAGTTGTGGGATCTGGTCAGCGCGTTTGGACGCGTCCTGCGAAACAACCGCCCGGTACAAGAGGCCAATATTTTCTATGACGACACGCCGATCCACGTCTACATGCAGCGCATTCACCAACGGGTAGTGGACAATGGTAAGGTTTCATTTTCGCAACTGTTTGAACCGGCGATGCACAAATCAGCGATGGTCGGGATTTTTCTGGCGCTGCTTGAATTGTCGCGTCACCACAACGTCAATGCACGACAGTCAGATCTCCACGCCGAGATTCTGATTGAACCGGCAGAGGGATTCGAGACCGCGCTGGATGTCTCTAACATCGACGACTACAACCCGCACGGAAAAAACCTCGGCGCGGGCGATCCGGGATCGATGGTCGAATAGATCTTCTCCAGCGCATACCCATCTCAAGCGGTGGTTTGCCAAAACAACGCGTGGCAAAAACGACTGTCATACCAAATCATCAGTTGCCTGAATTGCAAAATGCGAAATGCTGTCGAACCATCTTGATTCTCCTTTGAGATACCGAACGCTCTCCTTGGAGCTTGGTGATCTTGCATCCTCAAAATCGTTGCGTAAAAAATTGTGACGCATGTATTTATATGGGGAAAGAATCGCTTACGATCCATCCGAGGGTTAGAATTGTCAGAAGTGAAATGATGACCAGCAGCACTGAAGGATTTAGGATAGGGGGATTCGTCGCGAACGCACCAATCGAAAATAGGTAGGCGAGTGATAGTACACCCAAAATTCCGAAAATTGTAAACAATTGAATTGTGTGTGTTTGAGTGAGTGAATAAAGCGGCAAAGATAGGGGGAAGTGGTACCGTTTGGGGCGCAAACAGGTGGTACTGTTTCAGGCGCAAAATGGCATCCCCCCAAACGGCCGAAGCAGAATGGTCTCACGTTTCAGATTTTGCGCTTCGTTCAGAAGTTCTTCGAGGTTCATATTTCAGGATAATGAATTGCGATCTATCCGGGTGTCTTCTTTAAGACGGCTTCGCAATTGAATTCAGGTTAACAAGACAAACTCATAGATCGTACGCCGATCCTTGTCGCTCGTTGCGACTGGTTTTAAGCGACTGGTAGTTAGGAATTTACCATCCGTTGCTGGCGCTGCCAGCGTCAAAGCGAAGCTGGCAGCATCGCCAACGGTAAGCTTTCAACTGCCAATCTACTGAAGCCTGGCAACGAATTACGATCTATCCGGGTTTTTTCGTTACAACTTCACAATTGGGGATTAGGTTACAAGACACACCGACAGATCGTGCGCCTGTCTTTGTCGTTGGTTACGACTTGTTTCGCCGACATGGTAGCCGATTGGAAAGAAGATTGCCAGCTTTTTCCGGCCCCGGCCCCGGGCAGGCGTCAGCGGTGGCGATACCAGTGTGGACGATGCTTTGAGGCCATCACAGCGCTTCACCCGGGATAATGCACTACCGCAGTTCTCGCACAGTTTTTCATCGCCACGCTCGTTGTTGTTCGGGACATCGCTGTTGGCACAGAGAGAAGCCCTCGAACGGACCGAAATCTGTCGCCCCTTCGGCCAACGGAACTTCCGCTGCGCCAAGCAGTTTGGCGAACCGCTCCAGATATTCATCGCGCTTAGTATTGCTCCAACCACCGAACCAACGAGTCCGTGTATAGCCCGAGGGCAACACATGCAGACTCCACCGACGAGTAAACTCGACCTGTGACATGGTGATGGGAATCTGATGCCGCTGCCCGCCGGTCACCGCCATGAAGGTCACATTGAGTCGCGTCAGTCGAGACAATATGACAGTTTGAGGCTGGGCCGCCGGACAGATAACGCATGAAGTTTCAAAGAATCAAACCACCGAGTTCACTGAGAGCACAGAGATAGCGCGGGAGATTGTTGCCAAACACGGCAGCGAATTGGAAGTGGCCAAAAACGTAGCAAACAGTTGCAAAGGCTGTGCTTCCAATTGGGCGCGACGATGTTTGAGCCCGTGATCAAAAAGCCGATTCCAACTTGTCGTGATTGCGGTGGCGAAATGGCGTTGTTGTGCATCACCAACGAGCGCCATCACGTCATCTGGCGGCGATCCATTCCCAAGCGCGGCCCGCCATGAAAACGTCAAAGCGCTTAAAATCCGAACTTTCAAAAAACACGCTGCAGTCGTGTCGCGTCCGAGGTACGCGCTGGCCACGGGACGACCAGCAAAAGAGCAAGCAGTTGGCCACACAAACCGAACTTCGGCACGCAGGAATTAACTCAGCCCAGAGAGAACCCCCTCACCAAACGCAGATCGCAAGTTGCCTCGACCGACCTTGGGGTGTCAGCGCACTGGCACCATCGAACCAAATCCCTAACCTCACGATCAGTGTGGGGTGAGGTGATCACTGAGGCATCGCCACTACGGGCTTCTTGAACAGATAGTTTGAGCATCGGCTTGTTCAATCAATGGCAAGCCTTTCCGGCACTTCTAGGAAAAATCAAATGGAGGCCGAGCTCTGCCTCAACGCGATGTCAAACTCTTATTTGTTATCCCGTAATCTTCATTTCATCCATCATTAAATTCAGCGATCAACGAGACTAGTTTCGGGGATTTGATCGCGGTGTTGTTTCGCCACGCTAGAAAATACTCTAACGATTTGGTGTCAGTGTGAGGTGCTGGGAAATAAGTTGCTGACGACGAAGCAAGGTAGAGTATTGTCTGTGATGACAACACTTTACCGTCATGCTTGAAGTCAATGATAAATTCGAACACATATTCATCGTTGTCTGGAGCCTTGGACGCATCTAGGCTAATAGTGAATCGGTCTGCTGTGTCAGCCGCAATCCCCTGATGGAAAGGAACGTCAATCTTATAGGGCGTTTCTTCGGCAGTCAGCTTGACGGTGTAAGTCTCAGTCGAGTGTACTGCACCCATCTGAATTTTGTTTGGGCTGAGCAGGTAGACGTTGGACACGCGGAATGTCGCAGTGTCGATAACTGCCACAGTGTTGCCAGTGTTCCTAACCATAATGTCAAGCTTGTTGGAGTTTTTAGGATGGAACCTTACTGCGCTCAATGTTAGATTTGATTTTTTGTCGTGCTGCGTCCCATTTGTCCCATTTTGTTTGACAACGGAGGCATATGTGACCAGTCCGGCAATGCCAAACAAGAATGTCAAAATCAGAAATGTCATGAATAGCGTAAATTGTTGTTTTTTGGTCAGTGTTTGAAATATGGGCAATCGCAACCATTCGCGATAAAGTGACCAGATAACGAGTGCAGAAACCGCACCGAGCCCAGAGATTCCAATAGCAATTTTCCAAAGCTCTAGCATTAGATCTTACACCTCTGTTTATGATTCAAAGTAAGGGACGCTTTCCGCTTTCCAGAAACGGGATAACGAATTAAAAAAACGAATTGCGATCTATCCGTGTGCCTTTGAGACAGCTTCGCAATTGGGGATTAGGTTACAAGACACACGGATAGATCGTGCGTTGAACTTTGTCGTTCTTCAGGACTTGTTTCAACGACATGATAGCCGATTGGAAAGAAGATTGCCAGCTTTTTCTGGCCCCGGGCAGGTGTCAGCGGTGACGATACCAACTCGGTCGGTGGTTTGAAGCCAGCATAACGCTCCAGCTGGGCTTGAAAGATTCTCTATGCGGAATCAATGCACTTCCACAAGCCTGACATAGTCTCTCATCGCGATTTGCGTGGTCATTAACTTGGTCGCTCGCCAAGTCATCGACGGTACCTTCGAACGGACCGAAGTCCGTCGGCCCCGTTTGGCAACGGGGAAGCGGCTTTGAAGTACTTGGCTCCGTATGTGAATCGAGTTGCGATCAGCAATAATCGCATCGAGGCGGTCAACGAGAACAGTGTGACTTACCGGTTTACGCCAAGTGGAACGTTGCCTAAAGGGCAACGGCGGGCTTCTTGAACAAAGCGTTTGAACTTCGGCGGGATCAAACGGCGTTCCAGCGGGCAACTTCAAGGAACATCTTCACCTACTTCAAGTTCAAAAAACTGCACACGCGAAGTCAAACGCTCAATTGTTATCCTGCGTTTGTGGCAGCAGATTGTAGCTGTGCCAGTTGATCGGGGAACACATTTTGATCCCCGATTCCAATAATTAGCCGAACAACCTCTGCAGCAACAATCGCAGGACCAGTATTGAATCGGTCCCGAAGTTTGGATTCAATCGCTGCACAAACAATTTCTGTTGGTACTGCGCGATCCTCCTGTTCAGCATTGATGTAATTTAACGTTAGTTTCGTCAATGTAGCAATATCCGGCGCATCAAAGTCGCCGCGCATTTGACAAACCAGCATCAGTTCGTCAGTTTTCAGGTTGCGCCAGTGGTGTTCAATTGATGAGAAGAACTTGCGATTCACACGGTCGAAATGCTGATAGGCATCTGCATATTTGCCCGTGTCAAACAATTGGTAGCCCAAATAAAGAGGTACCCATGGAAAATCAGGATCAATCTGTTCCGTTTTTCGCAACCATTCGATGCAGTTCTGTCGTTCCGCCGGCGGCCAGCGGTGATACCAAGTTAACGCAACGGCATACGTAGCGTTTACGTCATTAGGTTGAATGTCGAGAATCTGTTTTGCAAGGTGCTCGGCGTCACAAAAAAGACGATTGGCAGCATCGTGATCGGTTTCGCCCCGCGCCTCCCAGATGAGGCCTGACAAACGCTCGTGCATTGTTGAAGTGTCAGACATCTATTGAGCAGGATAACGTAACGTTCACCGGGGCGCGGCGAAAGACATGCAAGCAAAAAAGCCGCGCGGCCCGCGGCTCCGTGTGAGGCTGTGAATTTTTATTGGATTCAGTTGTGCAGCCTTCCCTTCTGGGGGAGTTTTTGCGAAATCAAATTTTGAGGCGGCAGAGAAAGGCCCATTGGCGGCTTTGACTTTGTCAATCGACCGGCAGCTGCGTCTTATCAGCTGCCAATTTGCCACCGTAGGTGGCTTTCTTTGCCCTTGCCCTGTAGGATCAACTTGTCATGAGAAC
>CALCJM010000082.1 GCA_937967505.1 uncultured Pirellulaceae bacterium
AAAAATGCAAGTAAGCCAAAGCGAGAGAGTTGCGATCAACACTCAGATCAAGCGGAACAAGGCATTGCCGTGCTGGAATTACACGATGTTTCCAAAACAAGCTTGATTCGAAACAGACAACTTATTCTTGAACACCTCCTAAGAGACTAAAGCGATTGGTAGTTGAAAGCTTACCGTTGACGACGCTGCCAGCTTCGCTCCGACGCTGGCAGCATCGCCAACGGATGATAAATTCCTAACTGCCAGTCGCCTAATTAGCCGGGTTCCAGATAGTCGCGATATCCGTAGTCATCAGCACCAGGACGCAATAGTTTGTCGTCCCACACTTCTCTTTCAGCATCGCTGGTTCGTCAGGGCGTGACTGTCTTCGCATGGGGAGTGGGGCGAATCTAAATCGAGATCTGCCGCATTTCCTTTCCCATCATTTCACGGAGAGAATCGCTGCGTCCTGATATTTTGACTGCAAGCGCCTCAAGATCTGTGAAGTCTATCTTTCCATTAATGAATTGATTACGTAGTTGGCGAAAATTCTCAAGTAGCTTTTCCGTTTCGGGATCGTACCACTGCTTTACTCCAAGAACGTCTTCGACGGCGTCCAGATAGGTATCGCCCTTACTGCAAGGGAATGGTGTTTCAGCTACCACCTTGCCGTCAACTTCTTTCAAAACGTGAATGAACCCGCTGTTTACCGAGGAAATAATGAAGGGGGAGTGTGTCGAGACAAAGAACTGGGAGTTGGGCAGAAGTTTCTGCGCCGCCGTGATGACGAATCTCAAGGCAGAATTTCCGGCAGATTTGCCAAGAGCCGCGCGATTCACCCAACCAATTTAAACGCCATCTAACTTGAGTCTAGTTCATCCCCAAGCTGTCGATGAACATCTTCATCAGTCCACTGTTGACGACTTGGTCCTTGGGCAGCCACAGGTTTTGCGCGGTTCCGTACGCCACGATCGTTCCCATCAGTAATGCAAACGTGGTCAATGCCAACCCGCCGATCTGCCATTTGCTGTAACTGACCTCTTCGGCGGCGATGCCACCGGCCGCTCCAGCGGCAGCTATTCCCGCTGCTCCGACGCCAACCATCCCGGCAGCTGCCGGATCGTACAGGTCACCGCCTTCAAATGACTGATCACCAAAGCTGTCGCCCCCCAAAACGGTCGCGGCTGAATCGTCGGCGTAAATTTCAGATTCGGCCAGTGCAATTACCTGAGACCCGCTGGAGTCGTCATCATCATCCAGTGACATCTCGTGTGGTGTCAGATTGAAGTCGTCTTCCTGCATCAGCGTCGCAGAATCAGAATCTGCTGCGTCATCCACCAAGATAATGTCGTCGTCTTCCGGTAGCTCCAATTCATCAATGTCAGAACCACCCAGCTCCAGTGGCTCGTCCCCCAATGCAATTCCGCTTTCGTTGGCGCTTAGCGCGATCCCGCTCTCGTTGGCCTCCAATGTTAATTCGCCGCTAGAATCACCATCTTCCAATACCAGATCGCCCGACTCTTCGAAATCGCTGCTGATCTCGCTGCTTTCGAATGAAGCGCTGTCCGCCAGATCCAGATCGTCATCGAACAGGCTATCGTCACCACCCAAGGATAAATCGTCATCGTCACCAACGAGTAGTTTACCGGTGCTGGGGGAACTGGATGCCGATTCTTCGCCAAGTAAATCATCGCCGGTCGCGCTGGGTGAATCGGATTTCTTGCTTTCCGATGCCAATTCCAAGCTGCTGCTGCCGAAGGACAGGTCATCAGCGCCATCAAGCACCGAATCATCGGACAACTTAAGCGAGTCTTCCCCTTCGAGCTGGAGATCTTTCACAGAATCCTGTAGCTTGAGATCGGCCGAAGAATCCTCCAGTTTCAAATCCGCTGAAGAATCCATCAGTGAAAACTCATCCTCATCGTCGCCGCTGCTGTCCAGCAACATGTCTTTCGAGCTGTTTTTCACCAACAGGCCACTTTCTGCCAGGTCAATCATGTCGTCATCGTCGTCGTCTCCACCGGCGAGAATATCCGAGGAAGTTCCGCCTTCTGCACCGCCCAGCGGAGTCTGGAACAGTTCAACGGAGGAGTCGCCCATCGCGATTGAATCCGAATCTGGTTCGAGGAACATGTCCTGCGAGGATTCGTCCAACCCCAAATCCAGTTCAGAGGAATCATTGTCATTGCTTAACCCCAGTCCACCGGAAATCGCATCAACGGCCGGACCTTCGAGGGCGGATATCGACAGCCCCATGTCATCGGCAACCCGTTCCAGTTCGGACATCTTGAACTTCCACGTGGAACCGTCCCGGTAACCAAACACTTCGTTATTGCTGCGAAGTTCGTTTAGTTTCTCAACGGACATGCCAAGGATTTTGGCGGCTTCTTCCATTGGAATAAGTTTTGACATCTGGGGTGACTCCGGTTGACGGTTGTTCTCTGGCGATAAATGGCGGGGAAACGGTGTGCGTAAGTATAACTCGACAAACCCCAAAGGGTTTAAAGGATTATGGCTGCGCAAACAATTCCGGCTATTTTGCCCGGTTCGCGGCATACCAAGGATGATTTTTCCGGGCGTTTTACAGGCCGGGTTACAACCTTATTTTAAAAACGCAACCTAACAGATCAAGTAAGTCCGGACCTCGGTTTCTTCCGTTTTCGGCCAAATGTACCTGCGGGCATTGGGAATTGCCGCGACATCGTTGCAAGCGTAAAAACGCGGTAGAACAGGCCGGACAATCGCTACAGCCGGGCTTCCCCACCCATCGATCAGGCTGCTACGGAAAAATTCCCTTTCAATGTTGGGCGGCCCCACGCCGGGCTTGTCAGCCTGTCAACGTCCGGCCGCTTACGAACTGGCACTGCGGTAGCTCCGCAGGGACCAGTGAAACACCTGGCGACTGCCATACAGGCAGACCAGTGCCGCCACCACCGCGTATCCCGCCTCCCAGTTCATCCACGGACGGCCCATCGGTTGGGCCAATACTCGTGCCGGGACATTGGACACCACCAGAATCGGCACCACAAAAGTGAACGTCCCCCACAACGCCATGCCGATCCCGTTGCGTTGATAGATCTCCATCGGATAGCGATAGAAATTGGTAATGTAAAACCAGAACGTGTACAGATTCTGGTTTCTCCCCAGCCAGATCGAAGTGGACGCCAGCACAATCATCACGCTGTACATCACTGCCGCGCCGCATAACACATAAAACACGAACGGGAAAATGTTCCATGCCGAAATTAACAGCGGTGCCTTGCGGTCACCATCAAGTGCCAGATTCTGTAGCGAAACCAGAATCAACAGCGCTCCCAGAATCCCGTTGGGCAGTTGAGCCCAATTGATCCTTGGAAATGAGATCAAGAATTGAGTGTCGATCGGTTTGAGCAAAGCAAAATCCAGCCCGCCGGTACGAATCATTTCGCTGAACTCTTCCGCGTTGGCCATGAAGAAGGTCTGGATGATGCAATTGATGATCCAGATGGTTCCTAAGAAAATGAAGAATTCATCTTCGTGCCAGCCAGTCCCGCGTCCGATTGAGCCGGTGAACTGGTAGATGATCTTGAACAGGCCGAAATTCATCGCAGCCCATGACATGGTGGAACAGCACTGCAGAATGAAGTTCATCCGAAACGACATGTCCCTAACCAGCGAATTTCTGGCGAAGGTCATAAACACTTTGAAATAGGACGGATGCACGGTCACCAACAGTTAAAATAACAAAAAAAGTTCTTCCGGAAATTATGTGCCCCGACGCGCATGGGGGTAAGTTACGTTCGTTTCCCCGCCGAAGCCTTAAATCTGATAGTCGCTTCTCTCCAAGGAAGCGTGTTGCCGCAGAGAGGACGCCACCCATCACCGCCTACCATCGCGTTTCAGCCAATAAATTCGTTGAAGAACTACAAAAACAGGGCGCTTTCGGTCAGCAGCGTTCGAAAACTACGAACGACGCGATTGACCAGTTTACTTTTGCATTCTCCTGACCGGAAGGACGCTGCCCCTTCCAAAATCTGCTGACGCTGCCAAAATCGCGCCATGAAATTTTTTGCAAGACACTGGTTTTTGATCGCGCTGGCCACTGTCGTGACCGTGGGGATGCTGGCTGCTTCGCCGCTGGCGATCCTGGCCAACGCTGCATGGCTGAAATGGACGATTGTGGCGATCACCATGTTCCTGATGGCCTGGCCGCTAAAACTGGCCCAATTCCGCTCGCACGTTGGCAATCCTGCCGCCCCGCTGACCGCGACCGCTATCAACACACTGTTGGCACCCCTCCTACTATGGCCGTTGGCGATGCTCATGCCGGACGACATTGCCGCCAGTATGGTGCTGGTGTTCGCCGCGCCCTGCACCCTGGCCTCCGCCGCCGTCTGGACCGCCCGCGCCGGTGGCGACGACAGTGTGGCCATCATGGTCACAATCATCACCAGTTGCTTTTGCTTTCTGACCACTCCGGCGACCATCTATCTCTTCATTGGCCAATCGGTCGCGCCCTCGATCTTGGCCGGCATGATCTGGAAACTGCTGATCTGCATCGTGCTGCCGATCGGTATCGCACAAACCCTCCGGATCCACCGGTCTTCCGCCGTGTGGGCGACGGAGAACAAATCCCTAGTCAACAAAGGGGCGCAATGCGGGATTCTCATGGTGGTTTTCATTGGTTCGATCGCATCGGCGTTGAAAATTGATGATAGTGTCACCGCCGGTTTCGGAGTACAGGTCGCAGTCGCCGTCGGCATGATGTTGGGTGTGCATGCCTTGGTTCTGGTGATCGCCGCCCAGATTGCCAACGCAATGGGCATGAGCAAAGCCGAGCAAATTGCGGTGGCATTTTCAGGCAGTCAAAAAACTTTGATGGTGGCGCTGTCGGTCGCCGCGTCTCTGGGTGTGACGGTGATCCCTCTGGTTGCCTATCACAGCATGCAACTGTTCATTGACACCCTGGTCGCTGACCTCTGGTTTAAAGAAACCGCCTCGCCCCACCAAGGGTAGCACTGCGAAACTGCAGCGATCGTGGTTCTCGTTACCTGGGCGACTGGCAGTTAGGAATTTACCGCCCGTTGCTGACGCTGCCAGCGTCGGAGCGAAGCTGCCAGCATCGCCAACGGTAAACTCTCAACTGCCAATCAACCTTACTCAACATTTGACCGGTTGGAGTGCGGGTGTCGGAGCGATAAACCTGCGGTCTACCTGCGGTACAGTAATTTGCGTTGGCCATTGACGACCGGGTCGCCATCCTGCGCCCGCGACTCCTCCCGCATTTCCGCGTCAGTCATACGGATGCGGTGCCGGAAACTGACCCATCGCACCCAGTAGTCTGCTGCCGAACTGACCAGCAACAGCAACCCTACGTGAAACGTCACCTGAATCAAAACCTGAAACAGCACGCCAGTCATCTGGTCGGTGGGGAGATTCGGTAAACCCAGAATTAACTCGCGCTGCCCCCAGCAGCTGCCCGCCGCTGCAGCAATGGCCAACAGAAATTTTGGTACTCCGATAAAGAGGCACGACAGTGTCTGTAGTGTAAACAGCTGCCGCAGCATCTGACCCATACTGATTCGTGTGGTATCCGGAGCTACCTTTCCGGGCAACCAGACCAAACCCGTTTGTGACCAATGTGACGCCAGCACGGTTAACCAGCAACAAACCATCAGCGGCACCAGCGCCCAAACGCATCCCCACAGGATCATTTGAAAACGCTCTAAAACCAACGTCGGCGACAGCGAAACCGTCTCGTTAAAAATCAGGCTTTGTGTTGCCACGTGTCTGACAGTACCGCCAATCCCCGAAGCGAACAGGTATGCTGCCAACGCACAACCCAGCACCTGTATCGCGATCGCCACTTCAAGACTTTTCGCAAAATCACCCTCCTGTGCCGCCCTCGTCCGCCGCAGCGGTGTGGCCTCGTGCTGTCGTTCTCCGGCTGATTCGCTCATCGCAGCCCACCTCCGGGAGTATTCTGATTCCACACCGTTTGCTGTACCGGGAGAGGGTTGTTTGGATTGCTTGAGTTGGTGGTTATTTCGGGGGCCACCGCCGCATCTTTTAAATGTTGCTGCGTCCAGTCAAGCGTCGGTTTGACATCATCGACAAACAGCCATACGGTTCCCCCAACGGTCAGGAACACCGCTCCCAGCATGACGACCATGTTTGATGTCAGCCCCATGCCCAGCAAATTCATTTGTGGATAGGTGCGACTGATGATACCGATCACGATATTGGCAACCAGCAGGCAGAGTACCACCGGACCGACAGCGCGCAAGGTCAGCATAAAGCTTTGCTGTAGCAGTTCGCCCATCAGCCCCGGCAATGCTCCCGCCGCCAACTGCGTTCCCAACGGAAGCTGGATAAAGGTGTCGGCCACAGCCGTCATCACCAGTGCAGGCCCGCCAATGACAGCAAACGCCGCCAGCGACAGAATGGAAAACAGCCGTGCCAAAGGACCCGACCCTCCATCGGCTTGATCACCGAGCCCTTGGTCTCCAAGATTCATGCCGGCCATCTGGCTGATCACTGTGCCTGCGGCCGCCGCAGCGTTAAACATGATCGAAACGCTCAGCCCCAACGCCAGTCCGATCGTTACCTCCCCCAGCGCCAGCTGAAACAGCCCGCCTCCGCCAAACCGCGCGTGTCCAGACGCGGTGATATGGTCCATCACCACTTCAGGCACCTGCACCAGCGGCAACACCAACAGCAACATCGTCACCGCAACGGCCAGCCGCGCCCGAAATGTCACGGCGTTACTGCCCAAGATCGGCGCAGTGATCGTCACGGCGAGGATCCGGAAAAAGACCAATAAGCAAACGGTCAACAGCTCCACAGATTATCCCCCAATGTTCAGGGGGGCGTGTTGTGGATTGCTGCGATGGAATGTGGGCAGGCGAAACGGAGTCCCCCCCGATTTCCCGGCAGGTGTTGCCGGCAACGTCATTTGCGGCATCGAACTGCCCTGAAACCGCAGTGCCGGCATGGAAGGTCCCGGCCCTTGATAACGGTTAACTCCTGAAGATGCACTGACTTGGGGAGAGGCACTAACTGACAGCAAGCGTGGTGCAACCGGCAATCGCGGCGCTGCTGCGACGCGGATCGAACCCTCGCGCGGTGTCGCGAACGTTGCTGCTGACGAAGCGGGATCAATCGGTGGACCGGAGGCCTTCACGCCCCCCACCAGCGGTCGGCTGAATGACTCGCGCGTAAAATCAACCATCCGTTCGCTCATCCACGGCAGTGCCAATAGCGCCACCAGCGCCATGCCAATTATCTTTGGAACGGCAGAAACGGTCTGGTCCTGAATTTGGGTCATAGCCTGAAGCACACCCAACACCAACCCGATCAGAAGCCCTGCAGCGAGGATCGGTCCGCCTATGATCGCCGCCATCGTGATGGCTTCGCGACTGAGATCGATAGTGTCTTGAGGGCTCATGGCAAAAACTAAAATAGAAAACTAAAACTGGAAAACCGGACGACCACTCGCGCGTCACCCATACGAGGAACCAAAGCTTTGCAGCAACATCGAAATCACTAGGTTCCAGCCATCAACCAGCACAAACAAAATCAGTTTCATGGGAAAACTGACCATCGTCGGCGGCAGCATCACCATGCCCATTGACACCGTGACGGCCGACACGACCAAGTCCACAATCAGAAACGGCAGGTAAATCTGGAACCCCAATAAAAACGCGACCTTCAATTCACTGACCAGATAGGCTGGCAACAACACGTTGATCGGCACCTCCTGAAGTGAATCCGGCCTAGCACCCGTCTGATGAGGCAAATAGCGATAGAACAGTATGACGGCGTCCTCATTTTTCGCGATTTCAATCTGGCGGCTCATAAACTGTTTGACCGGCAGCAGTCCCCGCTGCCAGGCTTCCTGCCACTGAATCTGACCACCGGAATAGGGATCGACGGCTTCGGTTTTAATCTGGTTCCATGTCGGGGCCATCACTAGGAAGGTGACAAACAACGACAGCGCGGTCAGAATCTGCGTGGACGGCAATTGCTGGCTGCCAAAGGCTTGCCGGAGCAACGTCAGCACGACGATGATCCGCACATAGGAGGTGGTCATCAACACAATCGCGGGAGCCAAGGATAGCGTGGCCAGCAGGATCGCAATCTTGACCGACGAACCGGTCCCCTCGCGCGTCATCAGTTGTTCCGCCTGGTCAGAAACCAGATCCGAAAACGGCACGTTGTCAACGTCGTGCGGTTCCGGGGCTCCCTTCAGTTCTCCGGCCGATGCAAGATCGTGTGTTGTTGAATGACTTGTGGCCGCTTCAGCAAACCGGGCCGGTGCGTCGCGCCCCCTCTTACCCGGCGCGGTGTAAGGAGCGGCGGCGGTAGGGACGATCCGCTGATTGTGAAACATTCGCAATGTTGCCGGCAACGGTGGCACAGGAGACGACGTTACAGGAGACATGATCTTCGGTGTCGGTGCGGCCACTGCCCCAACCGTTGGTCCAACGCGTTCCAACCGCGCTTCCAGCTGCGAATCAATGTCAGCACTCCCCGCTGGCTCCGCTGGTGCAAATGTCGCAAATGGCGCTGAAACCACATCGACGGGCTGCTGATTAAACTGAACTTGCTGCGCTTGAGTATTGCTGCCAATCCACATGATCGCCCCGCCCGTCCAGGCACACAGTACCACTGGAAGCAACAGCGCGATTCGACCGGACAGTAGATTCAACATAAACCTTCAACACATGACAGAACTGGAACAGTAACGGTGGTAATTCGTGCGATGCGGTTAAGCTTCGAACAAATGGTTCTTCCCCTGGTATTTCTCAAGGGCTCGCAGCAACTGGTTGAGATTACCGGCATCCCCTTGACCTTCGGGAACCGCTGGTGCCGGCTGTGGGCTGTTTTGCCGCCAGTCGGAACTTTCTATTGCCGCACGTACCGCCGGCGATGCCTGACGCGCCCGTCCGCCGCACATCGCCAGCAGCTGTTCGACTTCTACAGGATCGTTGACCTCACCGATCGGCTGGGTTCCCTCCGGGCCGTGCATCATCAACAGCAGCTTGCTGCCCAGTCGAATCAATTGCAGGTTTTGTTTACTGTTCAAAGGTGCACTGCCAACAACTTCCAACACCTCACGCGGGATCGCCCCCGATCCTCCCGGGTTAATCATTCGCAACAGCCACACAAGGCCTAGGTACCCACCGATCACGACCGCCAGTCCGCCAACGATTTTCTTGATGTCGGCACCGCCGAATATTTGAGAAATCCGCTCCTGCCAACCAGCGCTTTTCAAACCGCCCAACATTGCATCCGTTTTTTCACCAACCCAATCTTTGACATCACCCAGTTTCGATGTCGCACCGGATGCCAAGGCATCGAAATCGCTGCGCGCGAGGGTGTCTGTCTCCAGATTCGCGCGCACGAACTTTGGCTGGTCTGATTCCGTGAGAGAGTTGATGGCACTGAACAATCCCCCGCCGGAATCCGCGCTTGTCCTGTCTGTGGCGCGTGGATTGAGCGCGCGTGCGCGGTTAAATTGCTGATCAGGCTCGAACCTTGCCGGAGCTGTGGTAGCGCTGGTGTTTTGAGGCACGCTAACACCGGGAGATATTCGATCGTTGGTTTGGGCTGCCGCGGTGCGGAAGGGAGGGTGTGTAGGAGGTTGTGTCGCTGATCGAGTTTGGGTTTGTGCAACAGGTGCGGCAACGCGTGTGTTGGCGGAAGGGTATGTAAAGATATCACGCGGTGGATTCAGCGGAGCCAGATTTGTGGCTTGCCGGACAATCGATGAGGGAGCTGTCCGCGCAGGCTGGGGGGGCGGCGGTTGCCAAGTGGAAGTGTTGGCATCAGCCGAGCGGCTGTCATTGGAACGCTGCGCGCTCTGATAGAAGGATTGCCCCTTTAGATCCGGGCACATGATCGCCGCAGTGAGGAGCACAATCACTGCCAGCAACGATCGCAATAAATTTTGAGGATCATTCATCTCGCACGCCTTCCTTGACGATAACGATGATGGTTAATTAGTAAGCCGGCTGCCGATTGACGATGAATCGTTCCGTCGATCCAACACATGTCCTCAAGACAGTCTTTTGTCTAGGGCAACCGCTACCATTATTCACTGAAATGGCAAACGGGGACAAGACCAATCTTTCCCGGCAGCACCTCCAGAATCTCCCCATCTATGCCTTGCTGTGATGCTAGCAATGTAGGGCTTGTCCTGATGCGTGGATATCTTCAAACTCCTGTCGTCCATTCTCGGGAGCACCATTATCGAAGTACTGCGGAAACAACTTTTGAGCGGCAGGCAGTTTTTACTCCGCCGTCTTCTACTTTCTCTTCTTGTACTGGTTATTGTTCTGGGGGAGAGCGTGGGTTGCCGCGCGATTCGAAGTATTGAAACCCGGGGGCCTGTTCCAACAATTGAAACGACTGCCAATCCCCTGATTGTTCCCCTGATGGATCGCTGGTTCATCATGGATGAAATCAGCGATGAGATTGATGACTATTTTCGGGTCAAACGCGATGTGCGGATTCGCGTGGTTGATGGCGTGATGTCCGAAGGCTGGATCGAGACCTGGCCGCGTCTGGGGTCTACGTTGCTGGAGCCGTGGCATCACGATTCCACCCGCGGGTACGAAAAGTTGCACGCGACCCTGCAGACCGTTCGCCGACACGCCAAAATTCGGGTAATTCCAACCGGGGATAGCTACGCCATTGATGCTAAAGTCTTCAAGGAACTGGAAGACAATGACCGTCCAATCGGTTCGCCGATCGGCGGTAAAGCAATTCGATCGGACAACTCGCTGGATGTGGATCGCACCGATGACTTCAGCACGTCGTCAGATACGACCGGCTGGATTCCGATGGGCCGTGATATTTCACTGGAGCAGCGCATCCTCCGCAATATCCAGCAACGGCTGTCACAGACGCCGCAGTAGCTTCGGCGGACTAAAGTTGCGCTTTACTAAAACCGCGCAGCCCCTTTCCACAGCATGAGAAGGCGGATCCGGCCATGCAACGCGCGACCAAGCGGAGTGGTGTCACCGTGTTGAACAAGCGTGGATTTGGAACGAGCTCTATGATTCGTTCGTTAAAATTAATTCGATCTGGCGAACCGATTCGACCAGTGATGCAGCGGCCATTTTGAAGTTCGTGTGCGAGGAAATTTCAGGCTGGATCTCCTCAAAGAGCTCTTTGGCGGCGATCAGTTTCTTCAGTTTCTTGCGGGCCTGCTTCAGGTATTTGGCATGATCACTTGCGGCCAATGGCGCTCCTAGGGCCAGCATGTAATCGTACAGAGTACGTTGAACATCGTTCAGTTCGTCGTCCTCTTCGGCCTCTTCACAATGCTTGAGAAACGCGCGTACCATCCACACGTGGCTCAACAGCAGGTCAAGTTTTTCGACTTTATCGGCATCAGACATTGGAACGTGAATTACTCTTTAACAGGAATCAGACCATCAGGTCGCCGCGGCGACGGCCGGCTTTTTACGCGGGGCCAATACCAATACCATCACGGCTCCCAAGATTACCATCGCCAGCGAAATGAAAAATAACTGCGGCACTTGCCCATAGAGGTTCTTGGTGGCGATTTCGTAGAATGTATTGACCACCGGAGCGAACCCGAACACCAGTGGCATCACATACAGGGGTTTACCGCCGAAATTAAATGCGTAAATGATTCCCAGCGCCCCGATCGCACCAGTAGCCCCGGCAGCAAAAGACCATGCGATTCCTGAGAGGTTGTCAAAACTACCCGGGTCTTCCAGCACGCCCAGCATCAATAGCGGCGCGATCACCGCGATTACGAAATAGGCCAGCCCAACGCATAGAAAAGGACGCAAGCGACTGCCATTCATTTTGGCCTGCCCTTTATGCAATACGGGACCGTAGGCGCCCCAACATAGTGCGGTCAGGGCAATACTTAGTCCCACCAACCACGGGCTGGATCCGTCCGGGGTTTGCGGTGAGGAAATTTCAACGCCTGCTGATGCGGCGATGTCGGTGGCAATGATATCGATATTTTTCGATACTGCGGGTTTGGGCTTGTTGTAAAGGACTCCTGCGGCACCAATGGCAACGATCAGGATACCAATATAAAACGGCACGGAGGCTTGTTTGAAGGTTCTGCCCATGGCCATGGTCACCAGCGTATTGATGATTGGAGCCAATCCAAACACCAGCGGCATCACATAAAATGGCTTGCCACCAAATTTGAACGCCAGCACAATTCCCAGTGCACCGATGGCTCCGACAGCACCCGCGACGAACGACCAGAGAAAACCGCTGAACGACCACGCTCCTTTTTCACCCTTGGTTTTCAATACCACGACCGGGAACAGAACCGCGATCAGAAAATAGGCGAATCCGACGCAGATCAGCGGGCGCAGCAGGCTTTTCTGGCCATGGCCGCCCCCCAGCGTTTCCTGACCGACATGCAACACGGGCCCGTATAGTCCCCAGCAAAGAAATGTCATCACCACAAAAATAAGAAAGTAGAAACTGCGCATGTTGGTGAGGCTTTCGAAAGTGTTGTCGGGGTAAAATATATCTATCGGGGCCAAGCAAGGGGCTTGTGCCCGAGGCCGTCAGGATCGGAAACGGGCCGAAATGAGCCAAAAATGGATCAGGTTCCGCGCTGGTTACCGTACCAGAAAATATGCTGGCGTTGGCAGAACCCAAAACCGTGTTGGTCGCAGATTTCCTCAAGCCAGAGAGCCTTCTCCCGCAGGCCTTCCTGTGTAACTCCTTCGGGCATCAAAAGGACCTTGTCGTTTTTAATGGTGGGAACATCTTTGAGAAATTCAACTACTTCTTCAAGGTCTTCGGGAGATTTAACGACGAACTTCAATTGGTAGTCACTGCGACTGATTAACGCAGTCACCACTTCCGGTCGGCGACGAGTGTCTTCATGCTTTGCGGTCCAGCGCCCTGCCCTGCTGACCGCAGGCGTGGAGTTGGACATTTTTGGGCTGACCGACATCAAATCGCATGCGACCTTGCGGTCGATGGTGCCCGCCGTTTCGATGGTGACATGAAAATCGTGTTGCTTCAGACCGTCACACAGCAGCACAATATCGGTCGGCAACATGGGCTCTCCACCGGTGACGACAACGTGCTGTAGATTGGGATCGGCGGAGGAAAAATGCCGCACCTGCATGATAATTTCCTCAATCGTTAACTGTGGCCCTTCCGGTGCCCAAGAGGCGAACGGCGTGTCACAGAATCCGCAACGCAAGTTGCATCCGCTGGTGCGCACGAAAATACTGGGCGTGCCGGTAAGCATCCCTTCCCCCTGGTCCGAGCGATATATTTCTGAAATTCGCATTTGGGGTTTTTCAGTGGCGTCAGGAGACTGCTTCAGGGGTGGTCAGAGGATAATCATCGAGTATCTTTTGAAGCTTTCCTATTTCCTGAAACGGCGTTAGCCACAATCACTTGGGATTGTGGTTCCATTTAGAAAACAAGATTTGCGAGCATTGTAATGAGCAGTGACAGTTTCCGCGACAAGCTGGAGTCATTTGAGAACCAGTTTCCCGATCGCGACTATAAGATTGAGATCGTTTGTCCTGAATTTACGTCGGTTTGTCCGAAAACAGGCCAACCCGATTTTGGAACTCTGGTGTTCGAATATACGCCAGGCAAGCTTTGTGTGGAGCTTAAGTCACTGAAAATGTACTTGCAAGCGTTTCGCAACGAGGGGATTTTCTACGAGAATGTCTCCAACCGGATTTTGGACGATTTTGTCGCCGTCGTGCAGCCCAAATGGGCTTTGCTGACGGCAAAATTCACTCCACGCGGCGGAATCTCTTCAATTATCAAGGTTGAACACACTACAGAGGCAATTGGCATCACGCAATCTTGAGCACCACATCCTTGCACGCCGCCTCGCGAAGCCTGGTCCCGACAACGCCGATCATAATTTTTGACGAAGTATCCCATGAGTACGATTTTACTTTCCGGTTTCGCCGACGAAGCAGCCAACCAGAAGACCATCGATCAACAGTTTGCAGCGCTCGCGGCGTTAGGGATGCGATATTTTTCCATCCGCTTTATTGATGCCGGCAATGGTGTCAAAAACGTCATGGGGCTCGACCAGCGCGAGATCGCAACGGTCAAGGAGAAACTTGACGAGTACGGGTTGTCGGTGTCCTCGATAGGCTCGCCGATTGGAAAAGTGAAGCTGTGCGATATCGATGATGGTACGTCTACCAGCTACCGCCCCTTCGACCAGTATCTGAAAGAAGAGGTAATGCGCGCTTGTGAACTGGCGGAGACCTTTGATACCAAACTGATTCGCGGTTTCTCGTTTTATCATCCCAAGGGATCTTCCATCGACGAACACTTCGCGCAGGCGGTCGATCAGGTTGGGCAGATTGCGGACGCTTGCGATTCTCACGGTCTGACTTACGGATTGGAGGTGGAGGCCAATCTCGTTGGGCAGAATGGTCAGACGCTGGCCAAAATGCACAAGCATATCGCCAACGATGCGCTGGTAACGATCTTCGACGGTGGAAATCTGGTCATGCAAGGATTTAGTGAAGAGGAGATCTTTGAGCAATACATGGCAATGAAGCCGGGCATGGGCTGGATCCATATCAAGGATTTTAAAGATCCATCCGGGTCGGCTCGAGTGGAACATGTTGATGAAGAGTCGATCAAGCATTTTGTACCCGCCGATGTTGGACAGTCGGGGCATCTGCGAATCATGCAGGATTTTGCGAGCTTCCTTCCCGAACTGGAAACCCGCATGAAAGCGCGCGGTGTGCCGGGGGTTTTTGCCGACATGGAACCGCACGTCAAAGGAGGTGGGCAGTTTGGTGGATTCAGCGGCCCTGATGGTTTTGGCGTGGCGCTGCGGGCGTTCTGTGGCGTCTGCGATCAGGCCGGTATTGGTTACCACTTGAGAGACTTCGACGACATCCGGGCCGATCGAGGGTTTTAAAAAAAGTTCTGCCCGGATTCTTATTGGTTGGCGGGAATTCCACTACACTCATTGGAAGTGGTAAACCAGCGGCCAACCTTGAGCCACAAAATTCCAGGAAGAACCAAAAAATGACAGGCCCCTGGAGGGCCTGCCAATGGGGATGCGATCCGGATCAGGATTTGTCACCCTGCTCGTTGATAATGCTCTCGTCGAGCTTCTTTTCATCGCGGTAGTACTTGGCAAACACCACGCCGCAGATCAGGAATGCAATTCCACAGACTACCCCTCCTGTGCTGACCTGTTGTGAAAACATGAATGACATCACGAAAAACAATACACCGAATCCAAGACTGATCAAAGCCAGTTGAAGCTTGGTCTGTGTGGATACTTTGCGCTGATTGGCTAGGTGGTCCTGAATCGCCAGACGATTGCTGTTGTTGGCAATCTCGCGGAGTGAATCAAACGACTTCATGCGAACAGCTTTCTGTCGCGGAATAAATTCTTCCGGTTTGAGAGTCTCCACGGGGGGTGCCGGTTCACTGGACGCGGCCCTTTCCGTGACAACCTCTTCTATTTTCTTTTCGGTCTTTTTGGATTCAGGCTTCTTCTCTTCGGCGACTTCCGAATCCTCTCCGCCACGCATACGATTTAGCAACTGGCTCATGTAGTCTTCGACAGAGCTGTCCTCATCGTCCGATGATTTGCTTTCTTGTGCCTCGGTAACCGGTTCAGATGTCACTGGTGCAGGCGTCGCTGCTGGTTCAGGTACGCTGACAGACTCTGGCGTTGTCTCTTCCGGTCCATCCATGCTGAAACTGTCCAGCGAGCCGGCATTCTGCATTCGCGCCAAAACGTCGGCAACGCTTTCTGTTTTCACAGGTTCAGCGACCGGCTCTTCAACCGGCGCGACAGCGGCTTCGGCCAATACTTCACCAGGGGCGGCAGGGATGGCGGATGCGGCGGCAATGATTTCTTCTGCACTCGGTAGCGCGGCCGCCGAGGGGGTTTCCACTCGTAGGGCTTCCACCGAAGGTGTTGCCGGTGGAGTCTGAGGAGTATCATCAAGCCCAAGTCCTGCGGCGTCGATGCCGAGAGACTTCAGGAATTCCAGCGATTGAGCTTTGGGAACGCTTGCTTCCGCAACAACATTTTCTGTGATGGACGGTGTGGCCGCCGGTGCTGTTATCGGTGCTGGTGCGGGAACTGACATTGGAGGCGCTACAGGAGTTGAGCCAAATGTTGAAGCATTTGACTGGTCAACGATTGTGATCTCATTCAACGACGGTTGCTCCGGCGCGGTACCAACCTGTGAATCGGTTCCGGCCAGCAATCGGTTAAGGCTGCTGGTGACCTCCTCTTTCCGCAATTTCGCGGCGATCTCGGGTGAGATTTTGGGGGCCTCTGGAGCTGGTGGCGTTGCAGGGACCGGTGCGGATGCAGGGGCCGGTGCCGGGGCGACCGATGCAATGGGTAATTCCTGGGTGGCTTCCGGGTGACGCACTGGCGTAGGAAGGGGCGTTGCTGGCGATGCAACCGCTCCGGCACCTGTTGAAGCGAGCGCGTTGTCTAGGAAGTCCTGAATGCTGGCCGATGCATCTGGCAGCTGCTTTTCGTTCGATGGTGTTGGAGCATTGGCTGGTGCTGGTGCTGGAGCGACAGGGGCAGTGGAACCAGCAGGAGTCGCACCTGAAGCTTCGTCCACCAGTGTCGAAAGCCGGTTGGTTAAACTATTCAGCCGCTGGTCAACATTCTGGCCTGGTGTCTCAGGTGTGCCCGGCATGGAAGCAACCGGGGCACCGGGCTCGGGTAGGGGAGTTTGGGTGACCGGGGCAACGGGTTGTACGGGAGCCATTGCAGCAAGAGTAACTGGATCCACATCGACGGCCTGTGTCATGGCAGGCGCACGTACTGGAACCACAGGCGGCGAGGCCAAATTTTCTCCGGGCAACGTTTGGGAAGCGGCGACCTGATTTGCAATCTGGTTTGCCGGTGTCGCAGTTGTTGAGGCGACTGGTGTTGCAGCCGGAGCGAATGTCCCCAGTTGTTTCACCACTACCATCATTTGAGGTGTCAGTTGTATCGTGTCATTTTCTTTCAGCCATTGGACGGATGTCCTTGCGCCGTTGACTAGGACATGCTCGCTGTAGCTGCGGAACGCGACTCCTTTCTCGCCACGAAAGATTGCACAACGGTGCTTTTCCGCTTCGACACTGTCTGTGATCAGGCTGCTCAGCAGGCATTTGGCTGTTCGAACAGGGAGAAGTTGACCATCCCGATCGCCGCCAGTGATCTGTAGAACGAGGTCAGTTGAGTTGGGAATTGCCGGGGATGAATTGTTCATGGGGAAACTTTTAACGAAGGGAATTCGAACAGCCGGTCCCTAGCCAACATCCTGGTAGGTTTCCGGTAGGAAGGTTTAGCTTTCGTTAACGCGCCCGTCAAATTAACGGGCTGGAATTTAAGGTTCACCACCTCGTGACTGCCTTTTGGGACTGTGGTCGCCCGCATAACCGTTACAGACCGGTTTATGGGTCGCCAATCCCAGAAGCAGCCGACCGGCAGCTACGTTTAAGGTTGGAGAAAGTTCATTTTTGGGTGGTTAAACTTTCCCCAGTCGATTGAATCACAAAAACAGGAAAAACTTTTTCATCCGCTTAATGCGTACTATAGTTCGATGCCTTTGGCGAGGGCTTGCTCCAGCGAATCACCAATGCAGCATATTTTTCGATCCCCAGTTTCAACCTGAAAACTTCTTGATAAGCATGCCCGTAAGCAACATGGCCGGCCCCAAAGTTTCCTGATTCGCTCCAACCGGAGTTCGAATTTTCATCACGGGCCACTTTTGTTGAATTAAAATGCAGTGCGACGTTCCAATTGCTATCATGAGTTCTCAATTAGGCAATCCCCAGCGAATTATGTCCAATACTTCCCCAGAAAAATTAACAAGTCTTGCCTCCTCAATACGACACCGGGGCTTTGCAGGTGCGGATTTGCTGCACAGTGGTGGGGAGGCCGTTGTGAGGAAGAAGGGTGAGATCAAATTCACATTTGCCAAATTGACATCGGCGCTGTTTGCACTTTGCGTGATGTGGATGGTTTGCGGCGGAGGCCCTGCGGTCGGTTTTGCCCAACAATTTTCCAACGACACCAATCACAACTTCCGGCAGCCCGGCAGTTTTCAGGTTCAATCGTCTCGGACGCCCGAGCAACTTCAACGCGACCAGATGTATGAAGACCTTGAAAAAAATGCATCCTTGATCGAGCAACATTACCGCCACATCAAACGCATTGTCAGGGTTGTTCAGCCCACCATCGTCCACGTTGAAGCCAAGAAACAGCAGAAGTCTTCGGCCTCAATCTCAGACACCAATTCCGGGGAACTACGCCCGGCGGTCGTCGAAGAGACGGGAGCCGGAGTCGTGTTCAAAAAAGGGGCGCGGTATTACGTTTTGACGAATTTTCATGTGGTGGAAAATTCCAGTGTCAACGATATTCGTCTGGAAGCGGATGGGCGCGTGTTCTATCCCACGCGTCTGTTGCACGACCGCGAAACGGATTTGTCCGTGTTGGAAGTCAACGAACCAGGGCTGGTGGCCGCGCGAATCGGTGACAGTGACCTGATGGGGGTTGGTGATTTTGTAGTCGCCGTTGGCAGCCCATTCGGATTGAGTCACTCCGTTAGCTATGGCATCATCAGTGCGATGGGCCGGCACGATCTGGAACTGGGGCCTCAAGGGGTCAAGTTTCAGAATTTTTTCCAGACTGACGCCGCCATCAATCCGGGCAACAGCGGTGGCCCATTGATCAATCTGCGTGGTGAGGTGATTGGAATCAATACCGCCATCGCCAGCAACAGTGGGGGCAGCGACGGGATCGGTTTTTCCATCCCCGTCAACATGGCAATGCGAATTGCGGATGATCTGGCGGAACGCGGATTTGTCCGCCGAGGCTTCTTGGGAGTGGCGCTCGATGCTCGCTATACGCCGGAAAAAGCCCGTGCATTGGGACTGCGACGTGCCAAAGGGGCGCTGATTTCGTCAATCACCAACAATTCGCCCGCTGCAGCCAGTGATCTTAAAATCGGTGATGTGATTATCGAATTTGACCGTACACCGGTTGTCGATGATTCGCAGCTGGTGACCACGGTCAGCCTGACTCCAATCAACCAGTCGGTTCCGGTGAAAGTGTACCGCAGCGGTGAAATCAGGACGGTCTATGTCAAGATTGGGCAGCGCGACTCTCTGCGCGCTATCCCCACCAGATCTACCCGATCCGGCCAGCGTTAAGTCCGGTCGGCCACGTTGCAGAGTTAATGGGCGACATTTGACGATTCATACAAAGTGTTTCGTTTCAGGTGACTGCTACGCCTGACGGGAGGCCGTCACCAGTTGGTCTACCAGGTATTGGTAGGCGTCTTCCGAACGAACGCTGGTGGCCACATTAACATTGGGGCGCGATTCAGGTTGAGCGCGACGGTCAAGCACCAGTGTGCCACGCGTTAGTTCTCCCTGCGTCTCGACATCGCCGGCCATCATTTCAAACCCGAATAGTTGCGGCTCCAATAGGGCTAACGCCCCGATCGCATCATTCAGGTTGATCGTCTCACGCCCCAGTTGCTGTCGGTAGGCGCGAAAGACAAACGGGAGAATCTGTCGAAGAAAGTGGCCCAGACGTGACGACTGCTCCGGTAGCTCGTCCAACACTCCCAAACCAAAACTGACTTGTTCCGTGACATCCAACGGCAGCAGCATTTTGGTCGCTCGGCAGTTCAGCACTTCCCGGGCACTTTGCGGGTCAAAGTAGAAATTGAATTCGGCGGCCGCACTGATGTTCCCTTTTCCAGAAGTGCTGCCACCGGTCATCGCGATCTGGTCAACGCTACCGACCAACGACGGGTCGCGCTTAAATGCTTTGGCCACATTGGTTAGCGGACCAAGGCACAGAATTGTGACTTCGTCCGGATGAGCGCGAATAATATCGCCGATCAGTTTTTCCGAAGTCAGCGCGTGTTGCCGCTGAGAGACTTCAAATCCCGTATTGCCCAAACCATCCTCTCCGAACAGATAGCTGGTATTGACTGCCGGCGCGTTGTCGCAGTTGCCGGCCATGCCAAGTCTGGGATAGCGGATCGGGTCAAGTTCCGAAATGATGGCCTGAAGGTTGTGGTTGGCCTGATCGGCAGCAACACAGCCCTCAGTGGCGGTGATGGCAAGAACTTCGAGGCGGGGATCGAACAAGGTCATGCAAATGGCAATTGCATCGTCAATTCCCATGTCGCAGTCGATAATGACTTTGCGGCCCATTGGGGTTTGTTTCTGGTTGGAAGGATTGAGCTGCCCGACGTGGTCAAAAGCGGCCATGGTAGCGGTCTACCATGCACGAGGGCCTGAAAAAGCCGAATTTTAGTGCTCACCGGCGCGGCAAACAAGAGAAAAACGAAACGATGTGGCTCAAAGCCATACACCAATCAGGCCTGATTTTGCTAAACTGTTACGGCTAAATCCTCTTTGACGTACGTTCGACAAGCCCAATTTTTGGTCCATCCTTCCGGATGTCACTAAAAGCAGCCGGGATAAAAGCAGCCGGGATAAAAGCTGCGGGGATATAACCTGCCAACCTACCCGGAATAAAACCTGCCGGAACCTGGCTGAGGTCCAACGGATGTCTACTATTTCGGTTGTAGCCACCAGCCGCCACCAGCCTTGACCGCGACCAACCAACTTAATTAAGAAAAATACGGAGTCAAAATTGATCCGCGAAGTGACCAAAACAATTACCTCGGGAGTGTCTCTCGAATCCGCCGAGATGATTGAGGCGATGGACTTCATTATGGAAGGACAGGCCAAGGACGCCGAAATCAAATCCTTCTTGGTTGCCCTGTACGAGAAAGGGGAAACCGCAGACGAATTGACCGGTGCTGCGCTGTCCCTGCGTAAGCACATGGCCTCCATTGAATCCAAACGCAGCAGTATCGTCGATACCTGCGGAACCGGAGGAGGAAAAACGGGCACCTTCAACATCAGCACCGCCGCAGCAATCGTGGCCGCTTCAGCTGGTGCTTCGGTTGCCAAACATGGTAACCGCAAATCGACCAGTTTAACCGGTTCGGCCGATGTCCTAGATGTGCTTGGCGTGAACGTTGATTGCTCGATCGAAACCGTGCAAAAATGCCTAAATCAACTGGGTATCTGTTTTTGTTATGCCCCTTTGTTCCACCCGTCGGTCAAGAATGTTTCCAACGTCCGTAAGAAACTGAAGCATCGAACGATTTTCAATTTGATTGGTCCGCTTTGTAATCCGGCCAACGCAAGGTTTCAGGTGTTGGGCGCCGGAGTTGGTGCTATGCGACCGCTGCTGGCACAGGCACTTGCAAAACTGGGCACCGAACGTTCGATCGTCGTGCACGCGCGCGACGGCCTGGGTGAGATCTCGACTTCCGACACGACAGACGTTTCTGAAGTTCTGGGGACTCAAGTGCGCGAGGGACAACTTTCGCCGTCAGATTTTGGTTTGGAACACAGCAGTGCGAAATTGCTTCGCGCAAACAGCCCCACCGAAAGTGCGGACGTGATCAAACGCGTAATGGAAGGTCAGCTTGGCCCACAGCGTGACATTGTGGTGGCCAACGCGGCTGCCGCCCTGTGGATTTCGGGAATTTGTGATGGCTTGCTGGCAGGAGCAGAACGATGTGCCAGAGCAATCGATAATGGACAAGCACGTGAGATCCTTGACGAATTGATCGACATGACCAACAAGAATTAAGGAAACGCCCGTAAACCACCGAAAATCACCCTTTGAGGATGGTTTTTCAGCTGGTATCTTTACACACCCTGAAGCCGTTAGTTTCTCGCCGAATCATACATATTTTGAGGATCAGTCTCATGGCCAAACCAAGCCACAAAGTTAAAAAAGCCAATCACGGAAAACGTCCTGCCAACAACCGTGGACGGAAGATCAAAAACAAAAAGATCAAAACTCCTTAATTGCTGGAGTTTTACGCGCCTGGCTGCTGCCCTGCCCTGCCTCGTTGTGATGGCTGTCGGGTCGGGAAGTTATCTTGGTCCGTTTAATCGATTTTTAGAAGAGTTCAAGAAACGGCTTACGGGCCGTTTTTTTCGTTGTCGCACCCTACTATCCATCAAAGTATCGCAAGGCCAACACCTCCATGGGACGCCGTTCTCTACCCAAAATTGACCCGACCGTCAACTTTCAGCCCTGGATCGGAGACGTTGAGGATCTGGAAAGCCCGTTTTGCCCACAAAGCCTGTTTCCGCAGACGGCTGATCTTGAGATCGAAGTCGGCAGCGGAAAAGGCTTGTTCTTGCTATCCGAATCCGGGAAAAATCCACAACGGAATTACCTTGGTAACGAACTGGCCCGAAAATATGCGCGGTACGCTGCCTATCGACTGGCCCAGAGCGGTCGTGACAATGGCCGGGTTTTGGCTGGGGACGGGCTGAGGCTATTTCGTGAACTGCTGCCCGACTCTTGTGCGGTTGCTGTTCATGTTTACTTCCCTGATCCATGGTGGAAAGATCGTCATCGCCAGCGACGCGTCATGCAACCGGAATTCATTCGCGACATCCAACGAGTGCTGGTTCCCGGCGGAGTCTTTCATTTTTGGACCGATGTGAAGCAATATTTCGATGAAACAATGGCTTTAATGCAGGAGCATTCGTCGCTCGATGGGCCACGCACTGTCGAAGTACAGCGCGCGGAACATGATATGGACTATCGAACGCATTTCGAACGCAGAATGAGAATTCAACAGAAGGATGTCTTTCGCAGCCAATTTCAAAAACCTGAATGAGGAATGAGATGGCGGATCCGCCGGAGTTAATGAATTAGTGGGATTCCCCGGAATTCCTTGGGCGAAGGAGTTCTGGCGAATCCCACGGAACCCCACTGTGGGGTATTCTCAACCGCCACTCACCTTAAACATAAAAAACGCCCCTGTCTCGAAAGACGGGAGCGTTTTTCATGTATGATGTTTTGTGCTGCGGTGGCAAATTAGAAACTTGGCCAGATGAATTGGCGAAGGATAATTTGCATTTCGCGTGGCCGGTCGATAAGGTAGTCGGCGCTTTTCGGTGCTTTAGGCCGTCGCTTTGGCTTTGCGGATTGCCGCAGATAGCCGAGACTTTTTACGGCTGGCGGTGTTGCGGTGGATGATGCCTTTGGCTCCGGCACGATCGAGTTTCTTGGCAGCCGAGCGGAATTCGGTTTCGGCTTTTTCCAGGTCGCCAGCAGCGACGGCCGTCATCACAGTTTTGATCTGGGTTTTCATCGCCGACTTTGTCGCTTTATTGCGTTGTTGGCGAACGGCGTTTTGCCGGAGTCTCTTGGCGGCGCTGCGTGTGTTTGGCATTAGTCTTTGCTGGAAAATTCAGATATAATCAGATCGTGTTTCGAATCGACCAATATCGCAATCGAACTTGATTTTGTCCACCGCTATTTTCAAAAAATTGGCCAATCTGTTCCGGGAACGGGCCGGAAGTTCGGTGTGAAACCCTCAAAAAACCTCTGGATTGTCGATGAAACCTCAAGCGACCCGTCAAAAACCACTTGCGGGGGTCACCGTGATGGTTACCCGGCCCAAACAGCAGGCTGCCAGATTAGCCGATCTGCTGGTCCTGGAGGGGGCGTCGGTGGTCTTGCAACCAGTGATCGAGATCGTGGAAACCGGGAACTGGGCCCCATTTGATCAGGCGATCGCCAGTTTTGACAGGTACTCCAGAGTGGTGTTGGTGAGTGCCAACGCAGCCCGATTCTTCTTTTCCCGAATCGCTCACATTGCCCGGGCAAACCATGCTGGCATCGATCTTGCCCAGGTCCAATTCGCAGCCATTGGAGCGGCGACTGCAACCGAGTGCATGTTGCATGGCGTTCAGGTTGACCTAGTGCCGAAGTGTTCTGACAGTGCGTCGCTGGCAGCGTTGCTGTTAGACCATCCAACTGCCGGCCAAACGATGGTGATCAGGGCGGATCGGGGCAGCGCCGTGTTGGGCGACTGTCTACGGCAGTCCGGTTACCCGTTTGAGCAATTCGCCCTCTACCACAGTCGCGATGCGACCGAAGTGGCCCCGGAAGTATTGGTAAAAATGCACAGCGGCATGATTGACTGGACCACCGTTACGAGTTCTGCCATCGGAGCATCACTGTTGAAGTTGTTTGGGGCCGATCGTTTGGCGAACACCCGTCTGGCGTCGATCAGCCCGACGACCACCGCCGCGTTGGAAGCGATCGGCTTGACGGCTTCCGCAGAAGCAAGCCTCTACAACATGCAAGGGCTGGTCGATGCGATCGTTACTCAAACGCACCGAAAATAGGAGTTGCTTCTTCGCAAACGCGCCTTGTTTAAATTCAACTGGGCAGCGGCATTGCGATACAAAAAAACGGATCCGCCGGTTGGCAGATCCGTTTTGTCGGGTTGTTATGAAATCGCCACGATCCAATCAATCCCAATCCAGCTTGCCGCCGGTCTGGTATTCCGTAACCCGGGTTTCGAAGAAGTTCTTCTCTTTCGCCAGATCCATGGTTTCGCTCATCCAAGGGAACGGGTTGTTGCTGTTGTACTGAACCGGAAGGCCAATCCGCTCCAGGCGACGGTCGGCGACGTGCTGAACATAGTCGCGGAACAGGTCTGCATTGAGGCCAAGTACTCCGTTTGGCAAGCAGTCTTCGGCGTAGGCGATTTCCAGTTCTACCGACTCACGTACGCGATCGACCATTTGCTGCTGGAATTCATCAGTCCACAGGTGTGGATTTTCTGCCTTGATGCCGTTAATCAAATCGATGCCAAAGTTCAGGTGAATCGACTCGTCACGCAGAATGTACTGGAATTGCTCACCAATGCCCTTCATCAAATTGCGGCGATGGAAAGAGAGGATCATGACAAAACCGGTGTAGAAGAAGATCCCTTCCATGATCAGGTAAAAACCGATCAGGTTCTTCAGTAACGCTTGGGCACCCTCGAAAGTCTCGGTGGTGAATTCAGGATCCAGAACTTCCTTGGTCAGTTCCATCTCAAACGCGTCTTTGCGGGCGATGGCTGGAACTTCATTGTACATGTTGAACACTTCGCCCTCATCTAGGCCAAGGCTTTCCACAACGTACAGGAAGGTATGCGAATGAACGGCCTCTTCGAATGCTTGGCGAAGCAGGTATTGGCGACATTCGGCATTGGTAATGTGTTTGAAAATCGCTAGGACAAGATTGTTTCCAACTAGGCTTTCAGCCGTTGAGAAAAAACCAAGGTTCCGCATGATCACGTGGCGTTCGGCCTCGGTCAGTTGATCAGATTTCCAGATTTCAATATCCTTGTTCATCGCAACTTCAGTCGGCATCCAGTGGTTTGCACAACCGTTATCATAGTGTTCCCATGCCCATTTATACTTCAGCGGCATCAATTGATTGACATCGACCTGCGTCGCGTTAATCAAGCGCTTTTCACTGGCGGACACACGCAGGTCCTTGCCCTTGCGTTTGGCGGGTTTCTCTGTGGATTGGATATCAATTGCCATCTTCTGCGACTCCATGCAAATTAAAAACGGTTTGAGAGGGTTGTGGCGCTCAGTTCACAAGGTTCAAAAATTGAACCCGAGGGTTGCCAACCGGACATGGGGATGGCCGGTATAAGGCTGGTGTTGATCGACTTTGGTAAAATCTGGTCAACTTGAGTTTGGTGTTTGCCTACTATCCGAATCTGTGTTGGTCAGTTAACGGATTGTTTGGGCGGATTGTCTGGACGTGTATGTTTCGACGTCTGTGTTTGTAAAATATTGAAATTGCCCCGGCAACTTGCGTTGGCAAATTGCCGGAGACAAATGTTCAGTACTATCGACTACTGACAGGCTTCGCAGTCAGGGTCGTCGATACTACAGGCTTTCACTTCCGGTTGGCGATCGACAAGGATGTCCGACGAGGAACTGGCGTTCTTCATCCAACGAGGCTGGACCCCGAACTTGTTGATGTCAACCGTCGATTTTTCAACCTGTGTCGCACCAAGTGAACGTAGGTAGTAGGTCGTTTTCAGACCCGTTGTCCACGCAAGTTTGTACATGTCGTCGAGTTTGCGACCACTGGGTTGACCAAGGTACAGGTTCAGTGACTGCCCCATATCGATCCATTTTTGACGACGACTGGCACATTCAATCAACCATTTAGGCTCAATCTCAAATGCCGTTGCGTAACGTGCCTTGATGTCTTCAGGCAGCCCGGGGATCTCTCCCAAAGCGCCGTCAAAGTACTTGATCGCTTCCAGCATGTTGTCGTTCCACAGTGCGCGTGCTTTCAGTTCGTTGACCAATCGTACGTTGACCTGGACGAATTCTCCCGACAGGTTGCTCTTTACAAACAAGTGCTTGTAAGTCGGTTCAATGGACTGGGTGACGCCGATGATTGTGGAGATCGTGGCGGTAGGGGCGATCGCCATCACGTTGCTGTTACGCATGCCGTGTTTGGCCACTTGCTCTCGAACCGGGGTCCAGTCCATTGATGCATTGTCATCCATCTGGATGTCCATGCCACGCTCTTCCTGAAGGATTTTGACAGTGTCAATCGGCAGCAATCCGCGATCCCACTTCGATCCCTCGTAAGATGAGTAGGTTCCACGCTCTTCGGCCAGCCGGCTGGAGGCCATAATCGCGTAATACGAGATCGCTTCCATACTCTGGTCGGCGAATTCAACACCTTCATCGCTCGCGTAACTGATCCCGCACGCCGAAAGTGCATCCTGAAAACCCATCAGTCCCATGCCGACCGGGCGGTGACGGCTGTTGGCGTTTTTGGCCTCCGGAGTTGGGTAGAAGTTGATGTCAATCACATTGTCCAGCATGCGGACGGCCGTATTGATGGTCTCTTCAAGTTTTTCCAGATCCAGTTTGCCGTCGGCGACATGATTGAGCATGTTGATCGAACCAAGATTACAAACGGCAATCTCGTCGGCTGATGTGTTCAGCAAAATCTCGGTGCAAAGGTTGCTGCTGTGAACCACCCCTGTGTGGTCCTGTGGTGAACGAACGTTCGATGGATCCTTGAAGGTGATCCACGGGTGGCCGGTTTCAAATACGCGTGTCAGCATCTTCCGCCACAAATCGACAGCCGGAACCGACCGGTGCAGCTTGATGTTGCCTGCGGCGGCCTGTGCCTCGTAGTGCTCGTAACGCTCTTCGAATGCCTTACCATAAAGATCATGCAGGTCTGGCGTCTCTTCCGGGCTGAACAGTGTCCAGTCCTGCTTTTGAAAGACGCGTTTCATAAACAGGTCCGGAATCCAGTTTGCGGTGTGCATGTCGTGCGTTCGGCGACGCTCGTCACCGGTGTTCTTTCGCAAATCCAGAAACTCTTCAATGTCCAAGTGCCAGCTTTCCAGGTAAGAGCAAACGGCTCCCTTACGCTTCCCGCCCTGATTGACGGCAACCGCTGTGTCGCTAACAACTTTCAGGAACGGGATGACTCCCTGGCTTTGGCCGTTGGTGCCCTTGATATGCGAATTGGTCGCCCGGATATTGGTCCAGTCATTACCCAGTCCACCTGCCCACTTGGAGAGTTTGGCATTGTCGGCGATGGCTTTGAAAATGCCGTCCAAGTCGTCCGCCACCGTACTCAGATAGCACGAGCTCAATTGCGGGTGCAGTGTGCCCGCGTTGAACAGCGTCGGAGTCGCCGAAGTGAAGCGGAAGGTGGACAGAATGTTGTAAAACTCGATCGCTCGCGCGTTTTTGTCGGCCTCGTTCATTGCCAGCCCCATCGCGACTCGCATCCAGAAGTACTGAGGTGCTTCAAAACGACGGCCATCGATGTGCAGCAAATACCGGTCGTAGATGGTTTGCAGACCAAGGTACGGAAACAGGCCGTCACGCTCCGGGGCAATCGTTTCTGCCAGCCGGTCCAGATCATAGGAGGCCATGTTTTCGGCCAAACGTTCCGCAGCAATCCCTTCCTGCACATAGGACGAAAACTGATCGCGATACAACTGTTTCAGGTCGTCGCTGGCTGCCGATTTGCCCAAGGACTCGCGGTAGATGATATTCAGCACCAGACGACCGGCAACGGTGTCGTAGTCCGGGTCATTTTCGATGCGTGCGCGGGCCGCCAATACCATCGATCGGCCGATCTCTTTGGGGGTGATCCCGTTGAAGAACTGCTTCTGCACTTCCTCAATCAATTCTTCAGAAGAACAGGTGCTGTTCAATCCTTCACAGGCCGCATCGACTTGGTCCCGCAAACGACCAAAATCAAGGTTCTCCAGCTGGCCGTTACGCGTGACCATCATGCTCGGAAAAGCCTCATCGCTTTCCATGTTCTCTTCAGCGCGAAGCTGGCGGATCTTGTTGTGCTCGGCACGGTACAGGATGTAACGACGGGCAACTCCAAAATGCTCGCCTCGCATCAACTCTTTTTCCACGGTGTCCTGAATTGCTTCGACGGTAACGCCCGTTGATGTCGCGGCCAGTTCCTGGACGTCTTCGACAACGCTGTCGGTCATCACCGAAATTTCGGCACGCAAACCAGCGTCCAACCGGGTGACGTCCTCAAGGCCGCGTTCGGCACAAAAAGCCTTCTCGATCGCTTTTACAATAAGAGATGAATCGAACGAAACCACCCGGCCGTCACGCTTCTTGGCGTTCAGTTCAGTGGCTGTTTTTTTGCTTATTGAATCGGATGTGTTTAACATTCCATCGTACTCCCGTAAATATTTGCCATAACGCCGGAGCCTTGGGAGGGCTCAAAACGCTAATCTGTTTGCCAAATGTTTCAGCCGGTAGGTGCAGAAGTAGCGGGTGTGGGAAGGGAACTGATCGAGGGTTCGTGTCGAATTGGTGTGCGATAGACCCCAAAGGGATATCGCACAGGGTCGAGCTATAAAGAAATCAGGTTCCGTCCCAAATAATTCCGTCTATTGTCTGTCCGAAAAACATTCCATTAATAAAGCCTGCCATGACCTCATGACACCTTTGGTCCGGCGGACCGACAGTGATCAGAAAAAAAGCCAGACTTCGTCTCATCCGATTGATCAGGAACAGTCTCGGCGAAGGCAGCTTGCGAGCCCTCAGCTGTCTGTCCCGGGATTGGCCATCCAAGATGACGTCACCCTCCAACTCCAACATGAATCATTCAATTTGAAAATCGAGGCCGCTTAGGTTGGCTTGGGGGCCTTTAAGCTGGCTGGTGGTGTTGTAGGACACCTTCAAATCTCTGTTTACTGATGAAGCAATGTCAATATATCGGTGTCATGGGGTGTGTCAACACAAAATGTTGTGTCTGTGGTGCTGGCAAGCCGCTATTTGGTGGTGCCGGAACCCGGTTTCCCCAAATAATGGGCCATTTCCCTAGGGTTTGGATTCTGGCTTCGCAAGAAATTTTTTTTCAACGGTTTGAGCACTCTCAGAACAGCCCTTTGCCAATCTGCGCAGTTTAACATTTTAGGTGCTTTGTGTTGTTCTGTTGAAGGGGAGAGGAAGCTGTTTGCGCCGCGTTTTTCGAAACTGATGAGGCTGTGTTTACCGCACGCAGGTTTCTCCCGGAATCTACAAGCGATCGCGCGAATCGGTGGCGCGATCGATGGGAAGGATCAGAGCTTCCGTGCGCGACTTCAGTGTCCCGGCGAACGTTCTAAAGCTCGGTGATTGTTGGTCTGTTTGCATGCTCACGCACGCACTGCACTTGCACACGCTCGTGAACGACCGTTTGAATGGCGGTTGCGCGGTGTTGGATCGCCAAAATTTCATTCCAACAAGTGGGGCCAAGGATTCTTGGCGAAATCCGCTACCCCGGCAGGTAGCATTGACGAACCACCCGTTTAACCTGCCGGTCTTAGCATCGTCAGCGGCACGTAAAACTTGGAGTACGTTTTTCCATCGTTGTAGCGTACTCCTTGCGGATCGCGTACCAGCACCGTTGCACGTTTGGTGATACGGTTAACGAAGCCTTGGTAGTCTTGGCCATCGACAGAAAACTTGACCTCGTCACCGCAGCCAATCCCCAGTTTTTTCCTTGCGATATCCTTAGGGGTCAGCAGGCGGTGGTTGGACTCTGTATGGCCAAAGAGTTGACGTGCTGAATTTTTGAATGGGGCTGCGGAGCAATTCGAGTCGCGAAAAATCAACAGTTCCGCGAGGTGAAGCATTTCGTGTTCCATGATGCGTTGGAGGGCCTCAAGGCGATTGTGGCAAACCAGCCCGCCAACTTTGGCGTTGCCATCAACCCGGAACGTGTCGAATAACGGCGTCGTCGCGATTGCTATCTCGAACTCGGGAAGAGACTTCAGATGACGGGCCTGCTGCATGGTCGTCATGCCGCCGGTGGAGGTCATGCGGGTTGATAGCCGAAATGCCAATGGTCGGCAGGACGCTTGTTCGCAAACGCTTCCCAACATCCCGTCAAAGAATTGCTCGTCGGTGATCTGAAAGAGCAGTCCGAGATCCGCGTTGGAAATCGTTCTGAAATGTCCATCGCGGATATTGGGCGAATTCTGCAGGACAAACTGATGGACGGCCAGCTGCTTCTTCCGTTGTGCATCGGGGGCCAGCTGTCGTTGGTGAATTAGCTTCTGAAGTTTTTTGACAATCATTGGCCAGGCACCAAAGGAAAGTTCGGCTGAATTAAAGGCTGACAGGGAAGATCTTCAAATGTGATTGTGACAGCGATCGCCAACGTGACCTAGTTGAATGGTTACTTTTGGCCGTCCGCCTTATCCGGTCGCTTGGCGGCTGGTATTGATGATATCTCCATTGTGCCTGCATTGGCAATACATGTCTGCTTTCCAGCAGGCTCAGGGGGCAGGCAGAATCAGCGCATAAAAAAGCCCGTGCGGTAATTTACCGAACGGGCTGCTATGTCTAGCTTTCCTTGGTCAGCCTAGTTACTGGCCGAAGAAGGTGAACTCTCGTCATCGTCGATTGCGATTGCTGCAGCAACACCACCCAGCAGTGCCAAGCGGGCGAAGCGACCGCCAAGCAGTCCACCGCCACCACCAGCGAACAGTCCGCGACCACCGCCACCAAACAGTCCACCGCCGCTACCTCCACCACCGAACAGTCCGCGACGACCGCCACCGCAGGAATTGCATGTGTTGAATCCGCTGAAGTTTCCGGCTGCACCACAGCTGCCGCCGGATGCACATCCGCATCCAACCGACTCACCAGCGTACTCGATGGGGGCTGAGTCGCCGTAATAAGTTGAGTCAGCGACATACTCGTCGCCGCCGTAGGAAATTTGGTCGGTTACCATTCCACTGTCGCCCTGGCATGTTGTGCACACGTCAAGAGAACCAGCAGCATCGTAAGGGATGTCAGCAGGAATATCCTGATAGGAGACCAGCGAAACTGGAATCTCATCAGTATCAGCTGCAACAGCCGCAGTCTCAGCTGTTTCAGGAACTGCTTCGAAACTAACGGCTGCGAAACCGGTTGGGCCAGCTGCGACGAAATCGTAAACGCCTGGCTCAAGGTCTTCGACGCTGAAGCTGCCGGAAGCGTCTGTGACTGCTTCGGCGACTTGCTGGTTGTCTTTGATAATGTAAACCGAAGTTCCATTGGCGGCAGAAACGTCGCCCAACATCGGGATCACGTGACCCAGCAACTTGCCATTTTTGATGGTCACTTTGTTGGAACCAACAACCTGCGAAGCAACCTCAGAAACCGTTGCATTTTCAAGAACAGCAGTCGCAACTTTGGTCGGCAGTTCACCACCAAGCAGTTGCTTGACAACCGCTGTCTGTGGAGAAACGGCTGCCGCTTCGATCAGGTTCAACGACTCATCACCAGCATTTTCGACAACACGCACGCCGTATGCAGCGAAACCATTCTCACCAGTCGCAACGAACGAGTAAACGCCCGACTCAACAGCTGACAACGAGAACAAACCATCGGCGTCGGTTTGGGCTTCGTGCTGGACCTTGCCATCACGAATCAGGAAAACCTGTAGTCCAGACAAACCATTGGCTTTTGAACCGGCTTCGATAGTCGCCAAGCGACCTTCGACATTGCCACTCTCGTTCAAAGAGATGGTGTGGTTACGCTTGGCATTGATTGAATCGAAAGTTGCCGCAACATCAGTCGCAATCGCGATTGGTGCGTTCTCGATCATCCACTGATTCGCTGACGCTGCTGCTGTCGCAACAACAGGCAGGGCGAATAGCATGGCCCCCAAGCGAATTGATTTCCATTTATTTTTCATGTTTAGGTACCGCTTCTTTATACAAGGCTGCTGAACTTTAGGTTGCTAACTAGACATTTACAGTTGTCGCCTGAACGGAGTTTCGACGCAACTTGACCCCTATATATACATAACAACTGGCAATCCGTCAAGAAAATTGGTCATTAAACTCCAGATTTGCCAAAAGCCTCCTGAATTGCCTGTCTTCCCCAGATGGAGGCGTTTTGGCTCAAAAAACCACTAAAACCGCTATTTGTGGCTATTTCTGGCGGTCTGAGATGACGCCAATCTCCGGGCTACTGGCGGAACCGTACCTTGATTTACCGATTCTACCGCTTTTTCGAGCCATCCAGCCCGCCTGCACCGCCAAATTCATCGCACTGGCCATCACAATTGGGTCTTTGGCATGTGCGACAGCGGTGTTCAAAAGCACTCCATCATAGCCCAATTCCATTGCAATCGCAGCATCGCTAGCAGTACCAACTCCCGCATCGACGATCAGTGGAAAATCGGGATCGTCCCGTTTCAGGTCGTCACGGATAATGGACAGGTGGTTTGGGTTGGCGATGCCCAGACCCGATCCGATCGGGCTGCCGGCGGGCATCACGGCCGCAGCGCCGGCATCTTTCAATCGCCGCGCAACAATCGGGTCGTCGCTGGTGTAGCACAGGACTTCAAACCCGTCTGCCGCCAGACGCTCGGTTGCCTTGAGGGATTCAATTGGATCAGGCAGCAGCGAACGGCTGTCTCCCAGCACTTCCAGTTTGACCCAGTTGGCTCCCGGGTTTTCCAGACGCTTGAGGATCTCACGGCCCATTTTTGCACATCGCACGGCGGTGGCTGCGTCGTAGCAACCGGCGGTGTTGGGCAGCAGCGTGAACCGATCAAGATTGATAAAATCGATAATGTTGCGACCGGATCCGTCGTGCAGTTTTTCCTGCCGAACGGCAATCGTGACGCAGTCCGATCCTGATGTTTGGAGGGATCGCTGCATCGTTTCGAATGAGTCGTAGCGACCGGTGCCAAGGATCAGTCGGTTGCTCAGCGTGTGGCTGCCAATCTTCAGCGGTGGAGTTCGTATTGCCTGTGTCGGTTGCACCGCACCCTCGTTTTCTGCGACAACCGCAGGTAGCTGTGATTGCTCGATGGTCATGTTTATCCACCTCCAACCAACGTGACGACTTCCAGTTGGTCTCCGGGGGCTACTCTGGTGTCGTTGTGCTGATCTGCCGGAACAATTTCCTGATTTAGCTCCACCGCAATGGCACGTGTTTTAATTTCCAGCGTGTTCAGCAATTCGCCGACGGTGCCGCCGGCAAATGACACCGAGCGACCATTGACGACAACGGTGGGGCCGCCCGGGGTGGCTGTGGTTGGCGTGCCCGGAAGGCTGGATGAATCCGGCGAATGGCTCATTGAGGAATCCATGGATGGCGTGTTGGGGCATTGGGAGACCGGTTTTGGCCCTCTCCGCAGCCAGTCGATAATTTATATAACAGGGACATTGTCGAGCTGCCTTCCGGGAAAAGACGCTTCGATTTTGAGTGCAATATGGGGAAGACCGTTACCCGGTTTCCGCCATGTCCCGGGCGTGATAACTACTGCGCACAAACGGTCCGCTGGCCACTTTTTTGAATCCCAGCTTCCGCGCCGAATTCCCCAGCCATTCGAATTCTTCCGGTGTCACAAACCTGACAACCGGAAGGTAGCGGTCGGTAGAGGGTTTCAAATACTGTCCCAGCGTTAAAAAGTCGCAACCCACGTCCCTCAAGTCGGCCAGCACTTCAAAGATCTCTTCGTGGGTCTCGCCCAATCCCAGCATCAATCCGCTTTTGGTTTTGATGTCAGGATCTTTTTCCTTGATTCGTCGCAGCAATTCCAGCGTCCATTTATAGTCTGATTTGGGGCCGCGCACGCGTCGGTAAAGCCGTGGCACCGTTTCGGTATTGTGGTTGAACACTTCGGGTTTGGCCTCGATCACCCGGTCCAGCCCTGCTGGGGCGTGAATGAAGTCGGGTGTCAGGACTTCGACTGAAGCCCCCGTCTTCTCCCGGACCGCTTTAATACATTGGAAGAAATGCTCTGCGCCACCGTCGGGCAAATCGTCGCGTGTGACCGAAGTAATCACGACATGTTTCAGCCCCAGGCGAAGCGACGCTTCAGCCAGCCTTTGGGGTTCATCCAGTTCCAGGGCTTCCGGTTTGCCCCGGCTGACTGCACAGAACCCGCAGGGGCGGGTGCAAACATTGCCCAGCACCATGAATGTCGCGGTATTTTGTGAGTAACATTCCATACGGTTGGGGCAGCGCGCATTGTCGCAGACGGTTTCCAGATTCAGTTCTTCCAGTAATTCGGTCGTGTGACCAACATTATTGCCTTTGGGGATGTTCCGTTTGAGCCACTTGGGCAGTCGCTCGGTGGCTTCGGCCTCGAGGGCAACGACATTAAATCCGCCCCCTGCACCACAAGCCCCACCGCTGCCACATGATCCGGATGCCGGGCCAGACGCGTTGGAGGTGCCGATGACCGGCAGTGAAGTCGAAGAGCGTGAAGAAGTCTGACTCATGAAGTTGCGTTTTTTAATTGGTGACAGGGCCGGTATCTGCTTTGCCCAGCGTAATGCATTTGAAGAATCATTGTAAAGTTCGCCTATAAAAGGGACTAGACCTTAAATAAGCGATCTGCGCATGGTCTATGGCCCTGATTGGCACGCATATTCAGCAAAAAGCAACCACTGGCAACACCTCGAAATCGTTCGGGAAACCTGGCAGTCCGATAACCGGTTCAGCAGCGTCTCTAAATTCAGACGCGTGTCGAATTTCCAACGTTCGATTTGACCAGTCTTCTCTTTTAGGAGTATCCATGGAACGTCCTTCGATCTACGTCAAAATAAAAGTCTTGGGCGCGATCTACACAGGCGTCAGCCCCAAAAAACGTAGCTACCGTCGCCAGACGGTGGAGCACCAGAGACAACGACACTTCAGATGGCCACCAGCCCGCAAACCCATCCACGCTCTGGCGAGCGTAGCCACGCACCCACACAAGCGTCAGCCCCCAAAAAACGTAGCCACCGTCGCCAGACGGTGGAGCATCAGAGACAACGGCACTTCAGATGGCCACCAGCCCACAAACCCACCCACGCTTTGGCGAGCGTAGCCACGTACCCACACAAGCGTCAGCCCCAAAAAAACAACCACTTCATTAGGTACAGTGACAATTCAGATCGCTGAAAACAATATCATAAAAAAATTCCCCAATGTCGAAGAATTTTCTTGCATGTGGATTTCAGATTGCTACAACCGATCGTAATACCGGATTTCGAACCGTTTGTTGAATCAACGCTGTTCAAGCCGTTA
>CALCJM010000083.1 GCA_937967505.1 uncultured Pirellulaceae bacterium
GACCGGCTCGAACCTGCTGCGTGTCGTGCGCAGGGAGGCCGTTGCGGGCCTGCTCAACGGCCTGATCTTTGCTGTTGTCATGGGACTTGTTGGTGTGGCCTGGTTTGGCACTCCGGCGCTGGGAGTGGTGATCTTCGTCGCGATGGTCGTGAATATGGTTGTCGCGGCACTTGCCGGGATATTGATCCCGATTGGCCTGGACCGCGCAGGCATCGACCCGGCCTTGGCGTCCGGCGCGTTTGTGACGACGGTGACAGATGTGGTCGGATTTTTCGCCTCCGCCGCGTCGCCAGCGTTTGGACGTGGACTCCAGTTCGGATTTGGTGACATAACCATCGCTGTCGGAATCCATTTTGTCAAAAACGTTTTGCAGGCGTTCGGGAGCTTCTTGTTTGCTGATTTTACCGTCACCATCGGCATCGTTGGCCAGCATCCGTTCGGCAAATGACCCACGTTCACCGCCGCCGCGTCGTCGCTTGCTGGAGCCTTCCGGTTTGCCAGGTTTTCCCGGTTTTCCAGCCCCGTCCGGTTTGCCGGGCCCTCCAGGGCCACCTTGCCCACGCATGGCGGACCAATCCGGCTGCATCTCTTTGGCGGACACCAATCCATTATTATCAGTGTCCAGCGACCGGATGGCTGTCGCCGCATTGTCGATTTCCGCAGAAGATAGTTCGCCATTACCGTCGGCGTCGAGCGCTTTCAATACCGGCATCATCGCCATGAGTCGATTTCCACCGCCGGGGCCTCCTCTGCCTGGCCCGCCACGCCCGGGTCTTCCGGGGCCGCCGCCAGGACCGCCCAATCCACGCTCCCCTGGAGGTCCCCCGGGGGGGCCTTGTTGTGCCGATGAAGTGGTTGCAAAAATACTGCTGGCCAACAGCAGTAAAGTAAACACGATTAACTTTTTCATGATCGTTGTTCCGAAAGAGGAAATGGGTTGTCTATGACGTAGACACGCCAAATTGCCGAAGCAAGGACACTTGGAAAAAGAGGTTCGCCAAATAATTTCTCTTCTGCGATGCTTCAATGTCGCAGGTTTTTGCTTCATTTCAACAAAAAAATGTGGCTCTTGTAGTCTTTTGTCGGCTCTGGGGGGGCAGGAATTCCCGATTATCTCTTACCGCTGGTGGGGCTTCGAAAAATCCGAATAATGGTCTGTGTCAAGCATCCCACTCGCGACCGCGGTGGTTGGTAGCGAAGAAGTCGTCGCATTACAAATAAGTTTCGGCGCTGACACAATATTCCCGCAACACCGCAATACGTCGACTGTATGTCTTCCTCCAGCCCGATTCGCCTGACCAACGTCCGGTCAAACAACCTCAAGAATGTTTGTCTTGAGATTAAGCAGAACCAATGGTTGTCTATCTGTGGGCTGAGCGGAAGCGGGAAATCTTCGCTCGCCTTTGACACGCTGTACGCCGAGGGCCAGCGCCGGTACGTGGAATGCCTGTCGCCGAAAACACGTCAGTTTATCCAGCAAATGGACTCGCCCGATGCCGACGCGATTGTCGGACTGCCGCCGGCGATCGCCATCCAACCGGCCGCGACCACGGCCGCCAGCGACACCGTCGCCGCAGCGACGGAACTGACGCCATTGATTGGAATGCTGTTTGCGCAAGTCGCGACGGCAGTTTGCCCGAACTGCGACCAGCCGGCCGAACGTCACTCGCGCGATTCCATTGCTTGGTTTGTCGATTCCTTGTCGGCGAAGGCTCGTGTGCAAATTTGTTTTCAGTTGTCCGGTGGTGACGATTCGGCGATGCTGCTGCAACAGGTCCTTCAATCGGGATTCATTCGGCTGATCATTGGTCCACCTGGAAATCAGCGCACGGTCGAAATCGCCCGCCTCAAAGACGATCCCGATGCTGGTCAAATGTTTGATCATCCGGTGCTGGTGGTCGTTGATCGGGTTTCAGCGGGCGTCACCAGTGCGACACGTGTCGGCGACAGCGTCGAAACGGCTCTTTATTTTGGCCACGGGGGCGTAACGATTGTCTATCAGAATTCTGAAGATGGCCCGGGGGCTACACAGGATACTGTGCGGGATTCCGGAACCATCATTGACGACTCTCTGTGGCATTCCCGGAATTTTCGTCGATCGCTGGCATGTGCCTGTTGTGATTTCGAGTTTCCCAATCCACGTCCCGGTATGTTCCGAGGGGCGGGTGAATCAGCGCGTTTGTTTTTCCTGGGAGGGTTGACGGTCGAGCAGTGGCACGGTTTGAGGATTGGCGATGCCAGTGAGCGTATGTCAGATCTGTCTCTGAGTGAAGTGCAACGGTCTACGTCCCAGACCCTTCGTCACCGAATCACACATCGACTTGATTTTCTCAATCGTGTAGGCCTCGGATACCTTACCTTAAACCGAACCGTCAACACGCTTAGCAGCGGCGAGCGTCAGCGCATTCGCTTGACCGCCGTGCTTGCTTCGACGCTGGTCAATATGCTGTATGTTCTGGACGAACCGGCCCTTGGGCTTCATCAGCATGAGATCGCAAAACTTGTCGGTAGTCTCGAACTTCTGCATCAGCGCGGTAATACGGTGGTGGTGGTCGATCACAATTCGGAGTTAATTCAGGCTGCACAGCGCGTCATCGAAATTGGGCCCGGTGCGGGCGCTGAGGGTGGGCAGGTGGTTTTTGACGGCACGCCCACAGAGCTCCGGCAACCTCAAGCCAGTTTGACCGGGGAATACCTAGCGGGCAGGTCCGGTATCGCTTGCCGCAGTGATCAACGTCGCAAGCCGAAGTCGATGCTCCGGTTGACTGGAGCCTGCGGCCACAACCTGAAGCACGTTGATGTGGATTTTCCGCTGGGGTGTTTGGCGATGGTGACGGGCGTCAGCGGCAGCGGCAAAAGTACGTTGCTGCTGGATACCCTAGTGGGTGCTGTTGCCCAATCGCGCGAGAAGGGCAGGAAGAAACGTCAGAGTGACGAAATTACGCTTGCACTGCCGTTTGGAGGGCTGTTGGGTGGCGATCCGGTCAGCGATGTCGTGGTGGTCGATCAAAGCCCGATTGGTAGAACGGGGCGTTCCAACCCGGTCACCTACGTCAAGGCATTTGATGATATTCGCAAAGCGTTTGCTGAAACGGTGGATGCCACTGCACTCAACCTGACCGCTTCGCATTTCAGCTTCAATGTGGCGGGTGGCCGGTGTGAAAAGTGTCATGGTGAAGGCGTGCGTAAAATCGACATGCAGTTTCTGGCTGACATTCATATCAAATGCGACCAGTGCCAGGGGACGCGTTATCGCAAAGAAGTGCTGGCGGTGCGGTACCGTGACCGAACCATCGCAGAAGTGCTGCAAATGACGGTGCGGGAGGCTTTTTTGTTTTTCCGTGGTCAACCACGATTACAGACAAAACTAAAAGCGCTGATTGATGTTGGTTTGGAGTATATACGTTTGGGACAACCGGCGACGACGCTGTCTTCCGGTGAGGCGCAGCGTTTAAAGCTGGCGTTATATTTGAATGCCAAGGGGCAAAAACGCGTGCTGTTTGTGATGGACGAACCGACCACCGGCCTGCATATGAAAGACATCAACCGGTTGATCGATTGCTTTGATACGCTGATCACGGCCGGCCATTCGGTGATCGCGATCGAGCATAATTTACAGTTGATTAAAAATGCCGACTACGTGATCGACCTTGGCCCGGGCGGTGGCGAGGAAGGTGGCGAAGTCATCGCGGTTGGAACACCCGAACAGATTGCGGCCTGTCCGGCATCGTTGACGGGGCAGTATCTGAAAAAATTGCTGGTATGATACCTCCGATGACTGATTCAGAACCACAACTTGATCCCTCCCTGCAGCGCTATTCGCGGCAGATCCGGTTTCCTCACATTGGAACTGCCGGCCAGCAGAAGATCGGTGATTCGACGGTGTTGTTGATTGGGTGCGGGGCACTGGGATCGGTGATTGCCGATGCACTGGTCCGTGCCGGTATTGGCAAGTTACGTTTGGTGGATCGCGATTTCTTGGAGATCAGTAATCTGCAGCGTCAAACACTGTTCGATGAAAGCGATGTTGCCAGCGGCCTGCCGAAATCCATCGCGGCTGCGAGGCGTCTGGCGAAAATCAACTCCGGCGTTGAAGTCGAACCGCTGGTGATGGATGTTGATTCGGGGAACATTTCGTCGTTGTTGGAGGGCGTCGATTTAATTCTTGACGGCAGTGACAATTTTGAAATTCGTTTCCTGATCAATGACGCTTCGGTGAAATGGAATATTCCGTGGATCTACGGCGGGTGTCTTGGTGCTGATGGCCAAGCGATGGTGATTCTTCCAAATGAAACTGCCTGTTTGAATTGTTTGATGATGGACGGGCCACCGGTGCCGGGGACTACCCCGACGTGTGATTCCTTTGGCATTCTGGCACCAATTATCAATGTGATTGGTTCGTTTCAGGTCATGGAAGCCTTGAAAATTCTGTCGGGTAATCGGGAGTCGGTTAACCGGAAGCTGAACGTGTTCGAGATGTGGACCAACGAGTATCGGCAGCTGGATATGAGTCGTTTGCGAGCAAGCGTTCAGTGTCCAACGTGCACAAAAAAGCAATTCCAATGGCTCAGCGGCGATCGCGAGAGTCAGTCCGTGGTGCTGTGCGGCCGCAACGCGATTCAGATCAGCCGTCAGGGAGCACAGCCGTTGTCACTCGATGATCTGGCGGAGAAGTTGAAGAAGGCGGGACGCGTCGAAGCGAATAAATTTCTGCTGCGTTTGTTCGTTGACGACTTGATTGTGACGGTGTTTCGTGATGGCCGTGCGATTATATCCGGCACCGATGACGTGGCGACCGCAAAAAAAGTGTACTCCCGTTACATTGGCGCGTGAGGTGCCATGTAACCCGGTTCGTTAGATCCGTCCTCTGACTGCTTCAACCTGTAACGCGAACAGTTCGATAAGATGCCCGTCAGGATCGTGAACGTAGACTTGAGTTGCTCCGTCGGGGCGTTTCTTTGGCCCTGATGCGATTCCGATCTCGTGCTGTTGCAGCAATTCAACCGTTCGGTCAAAGTCACCTACATTGAATGCCAAGTGCTGCCCGCGCGTGACACGTTTGACGCCACGTTCCCCGGGGCCAGGTAGTCCGGAATCATCGTTGGACAGAATGACGTGGATTAAAATATTTTCTATCTCGTACCAGTCGCCCTGAAAGTCAAAGGCGGGGCGTGTTGTTTTCTCCAGCCCGAGAACATTGACGTAAAAATGCTCAGTCTTCGCCAGATCACTGACCACCAGTGTGGCGTGGTCGAAGTTACGAACGTTGATTGGGGGAGGAGTCATGATGAAAATGGGGTGAAAGAAGCCGAAACCATGTGAACTTTTAATCCCGGTATACTAAAAGCACAGGCCGCAAATTTCAACGAGGAATTTTTGTACGCCGCCGGGCCTAGGGGCAACGAAAACCACTTTCGCCCGGTGCGGTTCATCGGTGCGGTTTATTGCGGTTTATATTACGGGGAAGTTCCGGGGCAGCATGCCTCCCGGGATCAGTCCGTTACCAGCTCAAATACGGCAAATGTTGATCGATCCGCAGGGTCTTCGGGGTAAACCTGCCTGAACTGCGTGGGCGGCTCCAGCGATTCGGCAGCCTTTTGAAGGGCCAGTAAATGAGTCGCTCCAAAACGCTGCGCCATGTCCTGAATTTGTTTATCTGAATAGGTGAAGATCCCCAGTTCCGTCTCGCGCTGGGGTTCGACCAATAAACGAATTCTCTGTCGCCATTTTGCCATCGTATCGGGATCCTGCGGTACATCTTTCCAGCAGCAAACCTCTGCACGCGCGGCGTACCATTTAAAAGTCTGTTGCTGGGCAGGCGTAATGAATACCGCGTTGGCGGGCGTGTGTTGCGTGATCCACCGGCACGCCTTTTTCCAGTTGTGATAGATGTGGGCGGTGCGTTCTGCATCGTGCGGATCCGAAAGCAGCGTGCGTACATCCGCGTTGGGTCTTTCGTCGGCATGATTTTCCTGGACCAGTACCGCCCCGGCAACCAAGATACATCCTGTAAAAATACTACTGCAAACCTGACGCGGAAAATCAGTACGGTCGGCGACCCAACGCGACAAAATTCCGCCCGTTAACAATGCCAGAGACGCCGGGACGGCAAAATCAGCCAGCCGAAACAGATAGAATCGCAGGAATCGATGTGCGAACACGGCGCTCTCTCCGCCCTGCTCTGCCAGCGCGCTTAAACACAGTCCTGCAAAAGAAAACAGCAGCGTCGTCAACGTAAATACCTCCAACATCTTCACGCGGTAGAACAACATTCGGTCAAGGTATCCCGATTTGATGTACCAGCGATCAAACAGTTGCCACAGTATCACCAAAATCGCGAACCTCGCCACAAAGGCGACCGGAAATGCGCCAAAATTGACGTGATGTGCCACGCGCTCGTTAACGTATACTGCATTTGCAGCAGCGGTGTGCGGGCTGCCTGATTCTGCCAAAAGCGGTGGCAGAATTCCAACCAATGCGATGAAACCACCGATCAACAGCGGCATTGCCTGAATGCGGATCACTTGCCCCCAACTGGTTGAACCGCCTGGCTCACGCACCGAGGGTGCCACCATACTGAAGACCAAACATGCGCCTGCGGCTAGGGTTGCCCATCCGCCCACCAGCACATGAAACGCCGAAGCGGCGCCCAGCAAAGGCCAAACCCACTGCCAGTCACGACGTAGCATGGCGGCAATGCCAAACAGTACAAAACCGTAAGCGATTCCCTTGGCCTCAAATCCTCCCACGACCCACTCGCCGGCCAAATGCAAGCGCTGGTTCAGAATCACAAAAAAGATTCCCGTCACGACGCAAATCAGGGGCACGGAAAACAGCTGTTTGCAAATGGAACGCCAACCTGCGGCCAACATCGCCCACGTCAGCAGTCGGCCAACCCAGGCATAGGTGGGCAGTGAAACGAATTGGGTCAACCAACCCGTCGTCACATAAAAAGCCAAGTGTGAAAATGACGAAGAGAGAAATATATCATCGGGGCAATAGCTGGAATCCCAAAAATGTTTCGCCTTGCACAGATAGTGGGATTCATTAACGTCGGGGGCGCGTTGGCCCGCGACTAGGCCGAAGTAAATTGTCAATAACAACACTTCGGCCAATGCTCGCCAGTGCTGTAGAAACCGCCAGCCCCGTGCGCTATTGGCCCAACAGAAGAACCGGCCGAACAGCCCCTTTTGAGGTGTCGCCTGCGGTTTATTGCGGTTAACTTGATGGTTGGGCATAGCAAAGATCACAGAACGACAGATGCGGGCAGGCAGTATCGCCGTGACGACCGTATTTCGGGACCAGCTAACGGAAAACAATGCTGACCAACACCGCGCGGAACACGATCGTACTTTTAGGCATCGGACATACCAATGCACACATTGTCAAAATGTGGAAAATGCAGCCAATTCCCGATGCTCAATTGATCTGCGTAACGAATTTCCCGGTCGCAACGTATTCGGGAATGCTGCCCGGGGTTCTTTCCGGGCAGTACGTACCCGAGGAGATGGAGATCGACCTGGTGCGTCTGTGTGCGTCTGCGGGCGTGCGTCTGATTATCGCTGATGTAACCGGCGTTGACCATCAAACGCAGCGGATCAAATTTGCCGACCGCCCGGATTTGGCTTACGACTTTTTATCGATTGGAATCGGATCCGCACCATCCACCTCGGGGGTTGATTGCTTGGGAAGTTCTGTCGTCGCCGCCAAACCGATGCAAACGCTGCTACGACGGCTGGACGATGCGGTTGAAATGGCTATCGGCCATGCGCAACACACGCCCGCGCAGATTGCCGTCGTCGGTGGCGGTATCGGCAGCATCGAGATCGCGTTTTGCCTGAAGCGCCGGTTGACGGAGAGGTTCAGTGCCGATTCACAGGTTGCTGCTCCAATCGTCAAATTGATTACCGGCCGCTCGGGCGTCGGTTCCGGCCTGCTGGCGAAAACCCGATCCAAAGTTAGCGCGCTACTCGGACACCGCCTGATTGAAATTTTTGAGGGCCAGCGTGTTACCGAGATCGACGACGATAAAGTCGTTTTGGAGAACGGTGACACCATCGCCGCCGATGTTGTGGTTTGGGCAACTCATGCCAGCGCGCCCCGATTACTGGCGAACCTAGATTTGAAAAAGGATGAGCGCGGTTTTTTGCTGACACGGCCCACATTACAGACCGTCACGTCGGAACGGATCTTTGCCGTCGGCGACACCGGCACGATCGAAAACGCAACTACCGACAAAGCCGGTGTGTTTGCCGTCCGGCAAGGCCCCGTGCTGTGGCACAATCTCCAACATGCGGTCAGGCAGCAGCCTTTAAAGTCATACACGCCGCAACTGGATTATCTGAAACTGATCAATACGGCTGACGGAAAATCGATCGCTCAGTACAAAGGGCAGACATTTTTCGGAAAATGGTGCTGGTGGTTGAAAGATCGCATCGACCGGAAGTTCATGGCGATGTATACGGCCTACGATCCACCGATGATGAAAATGCCGGAGCTGGCAGATACAGAAACGGCCATGCGGTGTCTTGGCTGCGGCGGCAAGATTGGCAGCCAGATACTTTCCTCGGTTTTGCAGGAACTGGAAATCCCCGACCATCCCTCTGTCGTCATCGGCCTGGCCAATCCGGACGATGCCGCCGTGGTGCGGACGGTGAACGATCAAGTGACGGTGACCACTGACTTCTTCGCCAGCCCGTTTGACGATCCGTATTTGGTTGGTCGTATCGCACTATTAAATTCAGCCAGCGACTGTTTTGTGATGGGCGCGCAACCCACCGGCGTCCTGGCAATTGTGCAATTGCCGCTGGTACATGCGCGAACCCAGTTGCAAATGATGCGGGAACTGATGGCCGGCAGTGTCGAAGAGATCAACCGGATGGGCGGTTCGATTGTCGGAGGACACTCGATTGAGGGGCCGCGATTGACGATTGGGTTCACCGTGTTGGGTGACCAGATCGTCGATACGCGCACCAAGGGGATGCTGCGGGAGGGTGACCAATTGATTGTGACCAAACCGCTGGGGTCGGGCGTGTTGTTGGCGGCGTTGATGCAGGCAAAATTGCCGGGGGCCAGCTATCAGGCGTTGCTGAAGACCATGTTGGCCAGCAACCAGATCGCGTTGGACCTAATCGTCCGGCACGGTGTTTCGGGCGTGACGGACGTGACAGGGTTTGGTCTAACCGGGCACTTGCAGGAGATGCTGTCGGCCAGTGGTTTTTCAGCCAAGTTAAACATGAACGATGTGCCGGTGATGCCGGGCTGCCAGGCGTTGGTTGAATCAGGAATTGAGAGTACCTTGGTCGATGATAATCGCCTGATTGCCGATAAAGTCCAATTGAGGGGGGGGCGTTGGGAGCAGCGCGATGCGGCGGTGATGTTTGACCCGCAAACCAGTGGTGGTATCCTGTGCGGTGTGAAAGAATCCGAGGTCGCAGGGGTGTTAAAATTTTTGACGGATGCCGGATTTGAAGATGCGGCCGTCATCGGCGAAGTTGTCAGACAATCGGGAACAACACCATCGATCGAACTGGTTTAGCAGAGCTTGGATTCGGCAAGCAAGCGGTGTGAGTTCCGTAAAAAAATGCATCTGAAACTTACCGCTGTCGCCCGTTTGCCGGGGCGAATTTTTAGCACGCTCCCGTGAGGTCGTTTTGATGAGTGGCAGTTCCGGTTCGTCTGACATTCCGTTGATTCTTTTTTCCGGTATGGGAGCCGATGCGTCCGTTTTCCGGTCGCAGAAACTTGCGTTCCCAAATTTGATTGTCCCCGATTGGCCCACTCCTCATCGCGCGGAGGATCTGAGCGCTTATTGCGCTCGGCTGGCAAAATCGATTGATCCCGGTTGTCCGTGCATTGTTGGTGGCGCATCATATGGCGGCATCGTCGCCCTAGAGATGAGGAACCATCTGAACACGGTCGGTTGCCTGCTGATTGGCAGCGTGCGCGGACCGCATCAGTTGCCCCGGCGAGTCACGATGCTGCGAGCGTTTTCTTCTGTATTGGGGATTGTGCCCATTTCACTGCTGCAACGTTTTGCCGCTCTGACCGCGGTTGTCGCACGTAAGTCCGGTGCTGAACATCTTGCCGGCGTTGCGCGTCAGTTCTCGGATGCTGATACCACGGTACTGCGTTGGTCGGCAAAGCAAGTTTTGTGCTGGGGTTCTGCCGGTGACAATCTGGATGCTGGCCATATCCATGGCGATCGCGATCGTGTCTTTCCGGTTTCCTGTGTGGAGCCGGATGAAATCGTGGTTGGCGGTGGCCACGCTATTTCAATGACTCATGGACCTCAAGTAAACGAGTTTCTTCGCCATTATATTTTGCAAATCACCGCCATGCATTGAGGCCATCGTTTGGGTGCCTCCGTTTCAGGAAGCACCGTGTAGCTGTTCAGCATTTGCAAAAATTGAATCCATCAACAAACACGCTAGGACCTCCCGATGCCATGCGCGAAGCCATACGGGAGGCCATGCGCGAGACCGTTTATGGTTCGGCCGCGCAGCCATTTTCCAGTTTGAATGTTCTATTTCAATTTGAACACAAACGCATGGTCGCAAGGTTTCTCTTTGGGCATCGTGATCGTCAATCCGGCCGCATCGCGCATCATCTCGATTTTTTCATCGCTGCCCAGCATCTCGATTGACGCAAACGCTGCCGGGTGGTGCGGGCAGCCTTCGGCCATCGTTTTTACCGTTAGCTTGCCACTTTCCGGCCATCCCAGTGCGATCACGTACAGGCAACCATCCTTGGTCGTGTAACGAATATCCTCTGGCGTAAACGGTTTGTCCTTGTCTTCGGCCAGATGTCCTGTGGCGGTGCCTGTCGGACCTTCGCCATAAATCTTGAATGGGCGCGTCCCGTAAATGGCTTCGCCATTGACCTTCAACCACTTGCCAATCTCCAACAATATGTCCGTGTCTTCCTGGGGGATGGTGCCGTCCGGACGAGGGCCGACATTCAACAACAGGCAACCATTTTTGGCCACAATGTCGATCAGGTCATCCACCAATCGGTTGGGTTGTTTGTATTTTTGGTTGCGGGTGTAGCCCCAAGAAGATTTGCTGACGGCGGTGTCGGTCTGCCAGAATGGATACCGAATTTCCGGCATCTTGTTTCGCTCAAGGTCCAGCACGGCAGCCTTTTCAGGAAACGCTGTCCATTTATAGTTCAGGATCGGAACCTTGCCTTTGGCAGCCGCCGAGTTGTAATAATAGGCGGTGAAGCGTTTGAGATGCTCCTGAAACGGGTTCTGGTCGTAGGGCCTGTTTTTGTCGTTGGCGATGCCGAAGTCAAACCAGATCAGGTCCGGATTATACTTCCCGGTCAGTTCGCAAGTGCGCGCCAGCCAATCGTCTTTGAACTGGTCATCCTGCGGCGGCCAGTTCTTTTTGTAGTTGGCGGCATCTGCTTTAAACAGTTCCGGGATCGCGCGTCCGTACAGCCCTTCAAAACGTTTGTCCGCGCTGTCAAATTTTTCGTTGCGAACAAAGTACAGCCAGTTAAATGCCCGGTGACTGGAAACGCCAAAGTACAACCCCTGTTTTCTGGCTGACGTTTCCAGTTCCGCGATGATATCCCTTTTGGGGCCCATCTTGGTCGCTGTCCAGTCGGAGAACGAGCAATCGTACATGGGGAAACCGTCATGGTGTTCGGCCACGGGAACAATGTACTTTGCACCGCAATCCTTGAACAACTGACACCAGGTGTCGGCGTCGAATTTTTCTGCTTTGAAGTCTTTGATAAAATCCTTATAGCCAAAGGTCGCGTGGTCGCCGTGGTTTTCTGTGTGGTACTTAAACGCGTTGCCCCACCACTGATCTTTGTTGATGTACATATTGCGTGGGTACCACTCGCTGCCGTAGCCCGGCACTGCATATACACCCCAGTGAATGAAAATGCCAAACTTGGCGTCCTTGTACCACTCGGGGACCTCGTACTTCTCCAGCGAATCCCAGGTGGCCTGGTAAGGGCCTGCCTCAACCACTTGATCGATACCTTCAATCGCCGCTTTTACTTCAGTGTCAAAAGACCGTGGAGCCGGGAACTGTGTGGCTGCTTCCTGGGCATGTGAGGTTGCGTGCAAGGGGAGAACGAAGCAGGCGGTAGCGACGGCGATCGTTGCCAGCCGTGTTTTAAGTGTGCTGGTGAAGGTTGTGGTGCGCATCATTTTCTCAGTGAGTGGTTCGGGATTTCTGATTGTGACATCGTACATGGAGGAGGGGCAGGTTTTCAACCTGCCAGAAGCGGAGGGGGGAGTAAGGATCGGCAGAAAAGAGCCTTTTTAGGCGACTGGCAGTTAGGAATTTACCATCCGTTGGCGACGCTGAGAGCGTCGGAGCGAAGCTGGCAGCATCGCCAACGGTAAGCTTTCAACTGCCAATCGCCTTACACCTTGGTGGGCGTCGTTGCGATGAACCGTAGCATGGAGATCCATCGATGTCCGTTTGGTAAATGACTTTTGACGGACTGGGAAGTCTGTCGCACCGACGGGGGCTTTCCCGTCGCCTGCGACGCTCTGACGAGCGTAGCCACGTTGGAGGATGTGCAGCGCGCATAAAAAGAAGCGTTCCTGGTTCGGGAGAACGCTTCTTTGGATTGCTCCTGATTTGATTTGTCTCGGTGCGATTAACGCTTGGAGAACTGAGTACCACGACGGGCACCGTGAAGGCCGGGTTTCTTACGTTCCTTCATACGCGAGTCGCGAGTCAGGAATCCACCTTCGCGGAGGGTGGAAAAATGCTCGGGATCAAAATTAACCAAGGCGCGGGCGATGCCCATCTTGCAGGCTCCCGACTGGCCAGTCTGACCACCACCGGTAACGGTAATGCGAACGTCAACGCTGTCGATGGTGCCTGTGGCAGTCAACGTATCCACGATGGCTCGTTGGCTTTGGGCGGTTGGGAAGTAGTCATTCATCGGCTTGCCGTTGACCACAACTTGGCCTGATCCCGCCTTCACACGCACACGGGCGACTGAAGATTTCCGACGTCCTGTTCCGAGAGCTTCGCCTGATTTTTTATCTGTTTTTGCCATAACGCGCGTGTCTAAATCGAGTTTAAAGTGATCTTGGTTTTGTAAACCGCTTTCGAAAGAATTGGGGAAAGCGGGAAACGCATCTATTTCTTGTCGCCGAACCGGACGTAAGGCAACTCTTTCGGGGCCTGAGCCTGATGCGGATGCTCGCTGCCTTCATAGATCTTAAGCTTGGTCAGCATGTGGCGACCAATTTTGTTTTTCGGCAGCATCCGGCGAACGGCGTCGCGAATGATTTGTTCAGGCTTACGTTCCAAACGCTTGCCCGCGGTCTCTGTCTTCAGACCGGTGTAGCCTGTGTACCAAGTGTAGGTCTTCTGGTCCAATTTATTACCGGAAAATTTGATCTTCTCGCAATTGGTCACGATGACAAAATCACCGGTGTCAACGTTGGGAGTGTAGTTCGGACGGTGCTTACCCATCAGGACCATCGCAATATCCGACGCAATTCGTCCGACGATTTTGTCTTCCAAATCGACAATGTACCAGTTCTTTTCCAGAACGTCGTTTTGAGCGTTGTATGATTTTGTGCCGGGCACAACGTTTCTCCGAGAATTTCAGGGGTGGGCCTTCAGAATTCGCAATTCCAAGATCATCGTTGATCTTCGGACAATATAATGAGGCCGATTAACGGTATTTGGGTCAAAAATCTGACTTCCAAAGAATCCAATAAGATAGTGACCGTCAAATAATGCCACAAGGGCCAAGTCATAGTATTTTGGCACTATTTTCGACGCCAGCGGCAATCGATTTCTGACCCGTTTGCTCCGAAACGGCTGGAGAGCCAATCCGCGTGACGCCGAAGAGAGTATCTTGACACTTTGGGGCGCGGATCCTTATGATGATGCCCCTTGAAAAAGATCTGCCCCGGGAAATCCGGGATTTGCTGCGGACGTGGCGGAATTGGCAGACGCGCTAGCTTGAGGGGCTAGTGGGGGCAACCCCGTGGAGGTTCAAATCCTCTCGTCCGCACTTGTTATTCTTGAAGGGCTTGTACCGAT